>DASZPH010000018.1:0-56515 GCA_035550375.1 Pirellulales bacterium
CCAGCAAACCTTGTACGAATCGCCGCGCGTGTTCGTAATTCTCCGCGCGACCAAACAAAGGAACGTATCGATCCAGAAACGAATCCAGCTCGGGTTTCAACCGACGCAGTGCACGAGCATCCATGCTCTACCTCCATGCAAGCAAAAGAGCAACACCTGCCGCAAGTACCGTGGACTGCTCTTGTACCCGACCCACAGGCCAGCGTAAAAGATCAATTAAAAAGGCGCTGTAGTATTAGAAACTGGTCACGGAAGATCGTCCTTAGTCCGGCGCCAACATGCAGGGACCATCGCCGTTACTGGCAATTCACGGAGTCGCAAAGTCATTCGGCAGCTTCGAGGTGTTGCGGGCGGTCCATTTTTCGGTACGACAGGGCGAAGTCTTGGGACTGATCGGCCCAAACGGATCGGGAAAAACGACGTTGTTGGAATGCCTTGCGGGCCTGCAGGCTACGAACGGAGGCGAGGTGCGCTCCCTGGGAACGCCGTTAGCACCACGAAAGCGCCGGGCGGTGATGTTTTACCTGCCGGAGAACGTCGTTCCGTATCCGGAGCATCACCTGTGTGAGGTGCTCGCGTTTTTCGCCCGCGTCTATCGACGGCCGGGCACGCGCGACGTCGTCGATTTACTCGGTCTTTCGCAGAGTCTCGCCAGAAGGGTCTGCCAGTTGTCGAAGGGCGAACGCCGACGGCTCTTGCTGGCGATCGGGCTTCTGACTCCGCATCCGATTCTACTGATGGACGAGCCTTTTGACGGCTTGGATTTTCGGCAAACACGGGAAGCCATGGCGGTACTCCGCTCCTTCGCCGCGCAAGGTCGCACGCTCATTCTATCGATCCATCAGTTGGTGGACGCCGAACGTGTCTGCGATCGCTTCGTGCTCCTATCGCACGGGCGCGTGGCCGGAGAGGGGACGCTGGCGGAGTTGCAAGAGCGCGCGGGCCAGGCCGGCGGTTCCCTGGAGGATATCTTCCTTGCCTTGTCGTGAACGCGTCCCCTTGCGAGGTGCGCCTTGTTGGCCGCTTTTGCACAAGGAAATACGAGGGCTTTTCCTCGGTCGGGGCTTCTGGGCCGCGCTGCTGATCGCGTCATTCCTGTCCGGTTACAGCTACTGCCAGGCTGTGAAACTCTATAGTCAAGCCAGCCAGGCGGCCCAGAACTCCCCCGAGCTTGGACGGGGATTATCTCCCCTGGACGGCATTCTCGTACCCACCTTCGGCGGATTGTACTTGATCTCGTCGTTGCTCTATCCGTTCGTCGTGATCCGGACCATTTGGGCCGAGAAACAGACCGGCGGTTTGCAACTTCTGTTACAGCTTCCCTACTCGCTCGGGGAAGTGATTGCCGCGAAATTGGCTGCTGCGGTCGTGGCCTGGTCGATGCTCGCTCTCCCCTGTCTGGCCGCCCTTGCGCTCTGGACGATGCAAGGTGGTCACCTTGCGGGCTGGGAAACGGCCAACCTCGTCCTCGGCCATTTCCTGTTTGCTCTGGTGACCGCGGGCATTTCACTGGTGGCGGCGGCAACGACCGAGAGTTCCGCCAGCGCCTCCATTGCCGCGATCGCCGTCATGTCAGGTTTTTGGGTGCTCGATTTCGCGTCCACGGGAGAGGACGGACTGTTGAAGGAACTGTCTGCCTTGTCGTTGACGAGGGAGCTGAAGTCCTTTGAAAGCGGTTTATTCTCGTTGAATGTTGTCGTCGGCTCGCTCTCAGCGGCCGCAGGATTGTCGGCGCTGGCCGGCATGTGGCTGCGCCCGGACTGGTCGCGGCCGCGCAAGATGGTGATTTCCGTGCTCGTGATCGCGTTGACCGTGCTCGTCATCGCCGCGACGGCCCAGATTCGTTTTTATCGCGATGCCGCCGAAGACCGGCGGAACTCTTTCGCTCCCGCCGACGAATCGCTGCTGCGAACGATCGGCGGCCGGCTCGTGATTCGCGTCTTTCTGGCCCCTTCCGATCCACGCGCGTACGACTTGGAGCGGAGCGTCTTGGCCAAGTTGAGACGCACGATGCCCCGCGTGAGCATCGCCTACCAGGACATGGGAGCGACTCCATTCTTTGCCGGCGGCAGCGACGAGTATGGCAAGGTCATCTATTCGTATGACGGCCGGCAAGCGATGAGTCGCTCGACGAGCGCGGAGGAGGCGCTGAACATTGTCTTTGGGTTGGCCGGACTCGCGAGGAAACCCGAAGAACGCTCCGCTTCTTCGTATCCCGGTTATCCTTTGGTGGTTGGTTCACGCCCTGCCGAGATTGTGTTCTACTATCTGATGCCGGCCGCCGTGCTGTGTTACTGGACGCTCGCCGCGGGAGGCTGGCGGACGGCGACGCAGGCCCCAAGACCTTCCTCAAGCAACGATCGGAGAAACCCATGATGCGTCTTGCCATCCTGGCGTTGATACTTGCCTGCGAGGTGCTGCTGACGAACATGCGTGCCCAGGCGAGCGACAACGAAGCAAAGCCCGCTGAGGCATCCGCGAAGGGGGCCACGGTCGTCCGATTTGACGACGAGGACGTGAACGAGGCGCCCAAGTCGTTCGTGCCGGTGGTGGGCAACTGGCGGCTCGCCAACGACGACGACAATCGAGTGTTGGTTGTCGACGGTAGCCAGTGGAGCCGCGGCCAAACGGCGGCCGGCATCGCCGATCGCGCCCGTGCTCTTTACGGCGAGCGGTACGCGGAGTTCTTGGACAACGTGAAGGCCTTTGCTTACTTTCCCTACGCCGTCGCCACCTCCTGCGACGATTTTCAGCAAGGCGAGATCGCGATGCGTTTCAAGACGATCGCCGGCAAGATCGACCAGGGCGCCGGCATCTTGTTTAATCTGAAGCCCAATGGCGACTACCTGGCATTGAGAGCCAACCCGCTCGAAAACAACCTGGTGTTGTGGAAGTTCGAGCGGGGAGTGCGAACGTCGGTCGAGTGGGTCAAAGACACCCCAACTTCGTCGCAAGAGTGGCACGAGCTGAAGCTCGTCGTCGACGGGGCGAAGGTCCAGGGTTACATCGATGGCAAACACCTTCTGACGCACACCCTGCCTTCGACGGTTTCCGGCCGCGTGGGCATCTGGTCCAAGGCGGACAGCGTCGTTTACTTCGACGACTATACGCTGCGGCCCTCCGCGCCTTAAGAGCGGGATGCCAGCAAATAAAAAAGCCCGAGACGTGCTTCACGTCTCGGGCCCTGCCTGGCGAAGGGTGCTTCGTCGCTGGCCGATCAATACCCGGCGGTTCAATATCCCCGGATCTTGCGATCGGCCCTGTAGTAGTTGTTATTGTACGGCGCCGCGCCCATCGTGAACGGGCGGTTCACGCTCTGGACGGAAGGGGAGTACGAATACCGACGCGTGCCGGTCGACTGAGCCGTCTGACCCGTCGCACCCTGCGTTACGGTCGTCCCGCTGGACGTCCGGCCGTACGAGTAATAGCGCACCCGGCGACCGCCTGCATTCGCCTGATCGGTGCCCAACAACGCCAACGCGGCGGCCGCCACCGCCAGGAAGCAGAACTTCCTCATGACACACCTCCAATAGATTTGACACATTGCCTGGAGGGTCGCAGGCCGCCTGACCTCGCGACCACCCTTTAACGATACTCCATAGGTCGGTTGCCGGCTATCTCTTGCCGGCGCGTCGGGCATTTCCTGGCGAAGATTTAACCTTCTGCTTGGCAAATCGGCGTCACACCGAAGATGCGGGCTGGAGGAGATGCAACAATCCACCCGAACAGGTGGATCGGGCTTGGGCGGCGCTTGCTACACGGCTGTTCGGTCGGGACGGTCGCGGTGAAATGAAACGTGGCCGAACATGGCCACCGCCGCGCCTAACGCCGCCAAACCCATATCCTTTTGAGCGTCCCACGTGTCGCCCTGCTGGCCGTTGTAGCGCTCGGCCCAGTCCGGGGCGAACCAGAGCGCCACGCTCCACTCGACAAGCTCGTACAGGGCACTCGTGGCCAGGATGAACTGCATCGCCAGAACGTCGGCCGCCAGATCCGTCTGGCGGAACCGCCGCACAAAAACCTCGCGAGCCGGAAAGAACAACAGCAGCCCGTAGGCGAAGTGAACCAGCCGGTCGTAATGGTTGCGGGTGAAGCCGCAGACACTCGAAAGACTGCCACCGAAGACAGCCGCGGACCAGTCGTCATAGGGTACGTAGCTGTACAGGTACCGCGCCCCGACCGTGTGCAAGGCCAGAAACGCGAGGACCAGCCGACCGCCGCCGCGGCTTAACGCCAGGCGGCGACGCAAACCGACAAGGGCCACAACGGCCGCCGTGGTCGGCACGTGTTGCAGCAGTAGTTCATGCGGATAGGGCGGATCAATACACGTGGCCGCCCAGAAGAAAAGAAACAGGACGAGCGGCCAGAGATCGCCGCCGGCGTTTGGGGCGCTCATCGGCTTATCCGGCGGGCACAACCGGGTCTGATAGAGAGAGCCGGTCCGCCGCCCAATTATTCCCACGCCGTGAATCGATCAGGCGCGATCCCCCGCCTATCTTCGGCCACGGCCGGCGGACGCGAGCTTCTGCCCCCGCGATTTCTGGCTTGTCTCGGTCGTCTTCTTCTTCAGCCGCTCGGCGATTTCCGCCCGCAGCTTCTCGGCATCGATCCGCAGCCGGGCCTCCTTGGGCGCGTTCGACACCTTCTCGGCCCATCGCTTCAGCCAGGCGATGTGACCGACCGCCGTCGACACGTCAATCGGCACGACCTTTGGTCCCTGCCGGATCATCTCTTCCCGCGTTTCTCGAAGATTGGTGACAATCTCTTCGACGTCGCGCATCATGGCGGCCACGTCATCGGGCGTACTGTCTACCTTGGCCATTGCTACTCCCTAATGCGAAAGGCGAATGATTCGGACTACGAGCTACGAAGTGGAAAAAACGGCCGGAATTTTTCTGCACGCAGAACCATAGTTTCTTACCAGAAAAATCGGATGTGTCAAACCGTTTCCCACAATCCGTTGTGGACCGCTTGCTCTTTTCTTCAACTATTTGTTGACAAACGCGAAGCCGCCGTGGAAGGCGGCGGCCGGCAATGCGCCGCGGCGTGGACCGGCGACCAAAAAGCGGTATCGTATGAGGGTGTCGACAGGCGGCTGGCTCGCCTGCCAACGAGACGCGAGGCCGCGAGACGCCTGACGCGGCCGAGGAACAGACGAGGCACAACCGGTTCTATTTATTCATCTTTGAGGACACGCCCATGAAACCCACGACCGCAGACTCAAACCCAACCTCGAGCTTCGTTTCTTTCTCCCAAGGCCGCCGGGCGTTTCTGGCGGCGGCCGGGATTTCGGCCGTGACCGCCGCCAGCAAGGCGATGGGCCGCGACTATGGTTCTACGGCAGAGCCGGTGCGCTATCCCGACCCCGACATCGTCGTGCTCGATAAGCGATTCGAAAAATACAAGATCGGCAACACGCCCATCCAGAGGTTGTATACCGGCATGCTTTGGGCCGAAGGGCCGGCCTGGAACGGCGTGGGCCGGTATCTGGTTTGGAGCGACATCCCCAACGACGTGCAGCTCCGCTGGTTGGAAGAGGACAACCACGTGAGCACGATGCGCCGGCCGGCCGGAAACAGCAACGGCAACACCTTCGACTGGCAAGGTCGGCAGATTTCGTGCGAACACGGCAATCGACGGGTGGTGCGCTACGAGCACTCGGGCGAGGTCACCGTGCTCGCCGACAGCTTTCAGGGTAAACCGCTCAACGCTCCCAACGACGCCGTGGTCCATCCTGAAGACGGTTCGATCTGGTTTACCGATCCGGGCTACGGCATCCTCTTGAACTACGAGGGAAACAAGGCCGAGTTGCAACTCAAAGAGGCGGTCTATCGCATCGACGCCAAGACGGGCAAGCTCACGAAGCTGACCGACGAGATCTACAAACCCAACGGCATCTGCTTCTCGCCTGACTACAAGCGGCTGTATGTGGCCGACACGGGTGCTTCGCACTACGCCGACGCTCCGCGCAATATCAAGGTCTGGGATATCGTAGACGGCGTAAAGCTCGGCAAGGGGAAAGAGTTCGCGTCGATGGTGCTCGACGGTTTTGAGAAGGCCGGCTTTGCCGACGGAATCCGGGCTGACACCGACGGCAACATCTGGGCCAGCGCCGGCTGGGTGGGAGACGGCTACGATGGCGTCCACATCTTCGCCCCCGACGGCAACCGCATCGGGCAGATCCGGCTCCCCGAAATCTGCTCCAACGTCTGCTTCGGAGGCCGCAAGCGCAACCGGTTGTTCATGACCGGCAGCCAATCGCTGTATGCGGTTTACGTTGAGGCCCGTGGGGCGCACGTGTCCTGACGCTTCGGGTTAGCGACTCTCGACGGGCCGCCTGCACCAGACGCTGGCTGCTATAATGCGCGCGCCTGTTACCCGTGCGCCAAGTTTCCCGTGATCGAGCACGAACCCAATCCCAAGCGTGAATTTGCCCTGGTCGTCCTGCGGCGTCTGCGCGAGGCGGGGCATGAAGCGTATTGGGCGGGGGGCTGTGTGCGCGATTCGCTGTTGGGGCGGGAGCCGAAAGACTACGACGTGGCCACGAGCGCCAGGCCGCCGCAGATCCGCGAGCTCTTCGGACGCCGCAAGACGCTCGACATCGGCGCAGCGTTTGGCGTCGTGGCGGTGGTCGGACCCAAACCGGCCGGGGTTGTGGAAGTCACCACCTTCCGCCACGACGCGCCTTACAGCGACGGCCGCCACCCCGACGCGGTCACCTTCACGTCGGCCGAAGAAGACGCCCAGCGGCGCGACTTCACGATCAACGGGCTCTTCTACGACCCCTTGAACGCGGATGAAAACCGCCGGGTGATCGATTTCGTCGGCGGGGTCGAGGATCTGCGGCGGGGCGTGGTCCGCGCCATCGGCAATCCGAAGGCCCGTTTTGACGAGGACAAACTGCGAATGTTGCGCGGCGTTCGCTTCGCCGCCACGTTTTCTTTCGCCCTTGAGCACGGCACGCGCGCGGCTATCGCCGAGATGGCGCCGAGCGTCACGATCGTCAGCGCCGAGCGCATCGCCCAGGAGATGCGGGGCTTGCTCGTGCTGCCTGCCCGATCGCACGGCCTGGAAATGATGCGCGAAACGGGTCTGGTGGGCGTGCTTTTACCTGAACTTGTACCGCTGGTTGAGAAGTCCGTTGCCGAGGAGGGTACGCAACAAACGAGCCTCTGGCGGCGAACACTCGACGTGCTCGATCGGCTGGTTGAGCCGGAGTTTCCCTTGGCGCTGGCCGCACTCTTGCACGCCACGCGCTGGCACCCCGACGAACCGCCGCACGGCGAAGGCGAGCGAGCGGCGGCCGAGGTGGTGCGGCAGGTTGCCGACCGCTGGCGGCTCTCGAACAAGGAGACCGATCATGCGGCCTGGCTCGTCGAGCACCATCGAGCTCTGATCCACAGCCAGACCATGCCGTGGCCCGCGTTGCAGCGGCTCTTGATCAGTCCGGGCGTCGACGACCTCTTGAAACTGCACGAGGCGATCGCGCTGGCATCCGACAGCGGCGTGGCGCACGTCGATTTTTGCCGGCGGCGCCTCATGCTGCCGCCTGAGGAGTTGGATCCCCGGCCCCTTTTGACCGGCGACGATCTGATTCGCCACGGCGTTCCGCAGGGAAAGATCTACAAGACTCTCTTGGAACGAGTGCGCGACGCTCAGTTGGACCGGCAGATCGAGAATCGCCAGCAGGCGCTCGCTCTGGTCGATCAGATTTTACAGAAAGCAGGGTCTTAGGTCTTGGAAGGCGAAACCTGGACCTATCGTGCTGAAGATGAAGCCGCCACGGAGAGGCTTGGCGCGTGTCTCGCCCGGTCACTGCCACGTCCGTCGGTCGTCGCCCTGCGTGGCACCCTCGGCGCCGGCAAGACGCGGCTCGTGCGCGCCATCGCGAGCGGGCTGGGCATCGATCCCGAAATCGTCACCAGTCCGACGTTCGTCCTCGTGCATGAGTACCCAGGCGAAACGCCCGTTTATCATTTTGACGCCTACCGTTTGCGCGGCGAAGACGAATTCTGGCAGCTCGGCCCGGACGAATATTTTGGCGGCGAAATGGGTGGCATCACGCTCCTGGAGTGGGCCGACCGTGTCTCCGGCTGTCTGCCCCGGGAGCGAATGGAGATCACGATCGACGTCACGGGAAAAACCGAGCGCCAGTTTTCGATCGTCGCGCTAGGCGAGATCTACGAGCTGGCCCTTTCCCGCCTGAAGCGGTTGCTTGAGCCGCAGGCGAGCAACTGATCTCCTCGTTGCCCGGTCTTGCGGACAGCCGGAGGATCGACCTGCTCTACTCTACGGACTCGTCGGCGACGTCTCATGCTCTTGCAATCGACCTGACCGAGGCTTCCAATATCGTGCGTTGCCCTCCCCGTTTCCCACCTTCAGGCACCCGCCATGTTTCACGGAGACATTTCCAGCAGCGCCGACACCGTGGGTGTGGCGGTCGTCAACTACAAAATGCCTCGCTTGCACACCCGACAAGAGGTGCAGGCGAACGCGCGGCAAATCGCCAAAATGATCGACGGCTTCAAGGTCGGCCTGCCGGGCATGGACCTCGTCGTCTTTCCGGAATACAGCACCCACGGCATCATGTACGACCGCCAGGAGATGCTGGCAACGGCCGTATCGATTCCGGGCGAAGAGACGGAGATTTTTGCCGAGGCCTGCCGGAGGAACCGCATCTGGGGCGTTTTTTCGCTCACTGGCGAGCGGCACGAAGAGCACCCGCGCGTGGTCCCCTACAACACGCTGATTCTGCTCGACGACCAGGGCCGGCTCGTGCAGAAATACCGCAAGATCATGCCGTGGTGCCCGATCGAAGGGTGGTATCCGGGCAATTGCACGTTCGTCTCCGAGGGACCGAAGGGCTTGAAGGTCAGCCTCATCATCTGCGACGACGGCAACTATCCAGAAATCTGGCGAGACTGCGCGATGAAGGGGGCGGAGCTGATCGTGCGCTGCCAGGGGTACATGTACCCGGCCAAGGAGCAGCAGATCATGGTCTCCAAAACCATGGCCTGGATGAACAACTGCTACGTCGCGGTCGCCAACGCGGCCGGCTTCGACGGCGTTTACTCCTACTTCGGGCATTCTGCTCTGATCGGCTTCGACGGCCGCACGCTCGGCGAATGCGGCGAGGAAGAAAACGGCGTGCAGTACGCCGCACTTTCCAAGTCGCTGATTCGCGACTTCCGGGCCAACGCCCAATCACAGAATCATCTCTTCAAGCTCCTCCACCGCGGCTACACGGGCCTGATTAATTCCGGGCAGGGTGACAAGGGAGTGGCCGAGTGCCCCTACGACTTCTATCGCAACTGGGTGCTCAACTCAGAAGACACTCGCTCTGCCGTCGAGGAGATCACCCGTCCCACGGTCGGCACGCCCGAATGCCCGATTCCAGGCCTGCCGGCGGCGCGGGTGCCGGCATAAGCCTGGATATGCCGTCAGGCGGCGGGTGCGGCACGCGGCGGCTCGCTGGCGCTCATTCGCTTATGGCATCACCACCCGACTCTGGCGATAATGAGCATGCCGGCCGACACGCTTGAGCCGTGTGTCACATCCTTTGCGGCAGTTCGCCGATCGTGGATTTCGCATCGACAACCATTTTGGCCTGTTCGACGAACGCCGACCCCGCCTCGCCCCACAGCTTGACGACCGAGGCTGTGGTTGGCGGCGTCTGTCTGGCCGTGTTGGCCGTCCTGCTCCTGGTCCGCCCCTTGCGCCGGCTCGGCTGCTTCGTGATGTACGGCGTGTGCTTGCTGTTGCTGGCCCTCCTTTTGCCTGCGGTCGACGCGGCCCGTGAAGCGGCTCGCCGATCCTCGTGCGGCTGCAGCCTAACGGTGATCGGCCTGGCGCTGCAGAACTATGCCGACGTGTATGGATCGTTCCCGCCCGCCTACATCACCGACGGGCGTGGCAACCGCCTGCATAGCTGGCGGGTGCTGATTTTGCCCTACCTCGAACAGAAGCCACTTTATGACCAATACGATTTCAGCGAGCCTTGGAACGGGCCGCACAATCGTCTGCTTGTGAAATACATGCCAGCCGCCTACCGCTGTCCGAGCGACGACGTGGCGCGACCGGGAGAAACGAGCTACGCCGCGATTGAGGGACCGGGCACGCTCTTGTCGGAGAGCGAGGGCTCACGCGTCGCCGACATCAAGGACGGCACGAGCACGACACTTGCCGTGGTCGAGGCGGCCGGATCGGGCATCAACTGGATGGAGCCTCGCGACATCCCGTTCGGTTCCCTGGCGAAGGGCCTCATGTCGACGACGAAGCCCGGTATGGCCAGCCGCCACGGCGGCGCTTGCAAGGTTGTGTTTGGCGATGGCCACACCGGGGCGCTGAATTCAACGACTCCCGCCAAGACCTTGCAGGCGCTCGCCACGCGGGCCGGCGGAGAGCGAGTCGACGACGATTATTAACGTCTGCTGAACACTACAGGGCAGGCGAGAAGCCCGCACCACCGCCCCAGTGTTCCACGCTCTTTTGCCGGCTCCCTTATCGCGACCTATATGCAAGATAGGGATTCTTCGCCAATCGGCCCCGGACGCCACAACCGGCATGATCGCAATCATCGTCATGGCCGCCCTGACGGCCCTAGTCTGGATGGTGGCCGCGCTGGCGCGCGGCGGCCCGCTGGCCGGCGCGCTCCTCGTTCTGCTGGCCGGAGTCTGTTTTGGCTACCCGTTCTTTCATCTCGACGCCGGGCCGATTCCGCTGACTTCCGACCGGGTTCTGTTCGCGGTGCTCCTCGCGCAGTGCCTCGCCTGGCGACGCTGGGGCTGGACCGAATCGCGGCCCGTCGGCAAGCCCGAAATCCTGCTGGCCGCGTTCGTCACCGTCCTCGTCGCCAGCACGTTCTCGCACGACTGGCACTACCAGCACAACGTGCCGGCCTCCCGCTTGCTCTTTTATTACCTGATGCCGGCCGGCATGTACTGGGTCGCCCGCCAGATTCCGCTCGACGAACGTAGCGCGCGGCTCGTCTTCGGATCGATGGCCATCTTCGGAGTCTATCTCTCGCTGACGGCGCTGGCCGAGGCGCTGCGGCTGCACGAGCTGGTTTTCCCCAGCTACATCGCGTCGGGCGAGTACTGGGAGTTCTTGGGACGGGCCCGCGGCCCGCTGCTCAATCCGGCGGCCAACGGCTACCTGCTCGCGGTCGGATTCGGCGCCGCGCTCATGTGGTGGCCCCGGCTAAATCGCCGCGGCCAGCTCATACTGCTGGGGCTGGCGGCCCTCTTTTGCGCGGCCCTTTACGCCACGCTGACACGATGCGTCTGGCTGGGGGGAGTCGCCCTAATGTGCGTCATCGCCGCCTTGACGTTGCCGAAGTCGTGGCGGTTGCCGCTGCTGGGAGGCGTGATGGTCGCCGGGGCGCTCGTCGCGGCCACGCAGTGGGAAAAGTTGATGAGCTTCAAACGCGACGAAGGCCACGGCGCGGAGGAAACCGCCGAGTCGGTCGAGCTGCGGCCGATTCTCGCCCTGGTCGCCTGGAAGATGTTTCTACAGGAGCCCCTTTTCGGCTGCGGCTTCGGCCACTACCGCGAAAGGTTCGTCGACGTGCTCGACGACCGCGACTCCGAACTGCCGCTCGACAAATCGCGGCGCTACGTGCAGCACAACGTGTGGCTGGGCCTGCTTACCGAGACCGGGCTGGCGGGCACCGCCCTGTTTACGCTGCTGGTCGGCTATTGGCTGCGCGACGCCTGGCGGCTGTGGCGGTCGTCGTCGCCGCTTTGGGCACGCCAGTTCGGCCTGCTTTTTCTGGCCACCTTCGCCAGCTACGTCTGCAACGCCATGTTTCAGGACCTGGCGATCGTGCCCATGATCAACATGATCCTTTTCTTCCTGGCCGGCCTGACCGCCGCTCTTCGGCCGGCTACGGCCGACCAGCGGGCCGCGAGCGAGCCGGTTTGGAGCCACAGCGCCTTGCGACCAGCGTAAGGAGACGCAGGTTGAGGAGATTCCTCTCCCGCGACGAGCAGGCAAACCAGGTTGGCGAGATGGCACCTCGGAGCTGCAAGTCCCCTCTCCCTTCGGGAGAGGGTTAGGGTGAGGGCGGTTGGGTGTTCTTTGGCGGCGTACTTCTCCGAGGCACGTGCACTACCGTCTGCAATTCCCCGTCGCGCTAGAAACGGTCCCAACCCAACTTGCCTCCAGCCCCCTCACGCCGGCCCACTCCAGCTGGGAGAGGGAGGCGGTCGCAGGGCAACCGCCTCCCGCGCCGCTACCCTGACTAACGCATGCCGCCCGCGATGTAAAAGCTCTCGCCAGTGATCCAGGAGGAGTCGTTGGATGCCAGGAAGACCGCCGCGGGCGCGATGTCGCCCGGCTGACCGATGCGTCCCAGGGGCGTCTGGGCTTCGACCTGCTTGCGGAAATCGCTCTCGGGGATGCCGGCCGCGTGCAGCCCTTCGGTCTCGACCATCCCCGGGTTGATCGAGTTCACCCGGATGTGGCGTGAGCCCAACTCCTGCGACAGAGAACGCGTGATCGCGTTCACCGCGGCCTTTGTGGCGCTGTACACCGACGTGTTGGGCGGCGCGGCCGTGGCCACCACCGAGCTGATGTTGATGATGCTCCCTCCCTCGGAACCAAAGTGCTTGACGGCCTCCTTTGTCGCCAGCAACAGGCCAAGCACGTTCAGATCAAACTGCTTGTGAAAGTGCTCGCCGGTGACCTGTTCGATCGACCCGAATTCGTAGACCCCGGCGTTGTTGACGAGCACGTCCAACCGGCCGAAGGCACGTTTCGCCTCGGCGAACAGGCGCTCGATCTGTTCGGGCTTGGTCATGTCGGCTTGCACCGCTACCGCCTTGCCGTCGCCGCGAACGATGTCGGCCACGACCCGGTCCGCCCCCGGCTTGCTCGAGGCGTAGTTCACGACCACGGCCGCCCCTTCGGCTGCCAGTTCCTTGGCGATCTCCGCCCCGATTCCCTTGGAGGCCCCCGTGACGATGGCCGTTTTGCCGGCCAGTTTTGGTTTGCGTGTCTGCGACATCGTTTGGCTCCTTGTATTGACGGTTTGTCCTGATGGTTTAGCTTCGCGCTAATGGTTTAGATTGCAAATAACGGTCCCCTTTTGCCCGTCACACGTTGACGGCGACGCGGGGGAAATCGACCTCGGTGTGCGCCAGGTTGTTGAAGTAGTTCGTGAGCGTCGACAGGGCGACGTGACCCACGACTTCCGCGATCTCGGCATCCGAGAGCCCGGCCTCGCGGGCGTCTTCAAGCTGCTCGTCCGACACCTCTCCGCGAGCTTCCATGATGCTCAACGCCAGCGACAACACGGCCTGCGTCTTCGGATCGTTCGACACTCCCTCGCGTGCCCAGCTAATTTGTTCCGGCGACAGGCCGGCGCGACCCGCAAACAGCGTGTGGGCCGAGACGCAATATTCGCACCCGTTGGCCTGGCTGACCACGAGAGCAAGTTGCTCGCGGACCACCGCGGGAAGCACGCCCTTGGCCAGGGCGCCGCTGAACGCCAGGTAGCCTTCGAGCACGGCCGGCGAATGGGCCATCGTCTTCATCATGTTGGGGACGACGCCCATCTTCGCCTTCACGCCTGCAAGCAGGGCGCTCGCTTTCCCTTCGCTCTCGGCCGGGTTGACGGCGCTAAGACCGCTTGTCATGGCAAACTCCTTGTGAACCCAAAGTTCACGTTTGAACGGTGCTTGCGCCGTGCCGGCCCGAGTCCACCTCAGGTCGTCGCACGTCGCGACGGACTAGACGGTTTACCGGCCCGCGACCCAGGTCTTACAGAAATTGTCCGCCCGAGGGTGCCGGAATCAGGCGACTAGAGTCGCATCCTCCTGCCGCGACACGGTTTCAAGCGCGGCCCCGAGAATAAGGTCGGCGCAGCGAAAAGCTCGGCGCTGCTGTGCAAGTCAAACGGCTGACGCTCGTCGCGGCGGGAACAAAAATCGAATAAAATCGCCTAATCCGCTTTGCACAGCTCAGACCTTGGCCCAAAAGGAGGTTTTATGTGCTCGATGCATTCTCAGGGTGGGGCGAACTCAACGGCAGCGTCGCCCGATCGAATCGGTCCCGTAAAACTGGCCGTTGCCGGCCTGGCCGGAGGGTTGGCCACCTGGGCCGTCGTCGCCACCTGGCATCCGTTCTATTTCTCCGGCTTGTCCTTCGCGCCCGGCGTGGCGCCCAGCCAGGAACAACTGGCGATTCTCAACCGCCAGACCTGGATCAACACGCTCTCTGTTTTTGCGTTGTTCGGCGCTTCCCTGAGCGCGGCACTTGGCATCGCGGCGGCGCTGCACCGGCGGTCGATGCGGACGGCTGCAATCGGAGTACCGCTCGGCGCCGTGTGGGGAGGCGCTGCGGGCGCCCTGGGGGGGTGGTGTGGGCAACGGCTGTCGGACCCTTCGTTCGTTGAACTGGTCGACCGGTCGCGGCCAGAGGCCGAGCTTGCCACCGCGCTGATTGTGCACGCCACCTGTTGGGGCGTGATCGGCCTGGCCGTCGGCCTCGGCTTCGCCCTTGCCGCGCGCAGCGGTCGAGATTGGCTTCATGCGTCGCTTGGCGCTGCCTTGGGAGGCATCCTCGCCGCACCTTGTTACCAGGTCGTCGTGTTGCTCGTATGCCTCATCTCGCCGATGGGCGGCACCGATACCCTTATCCCCGAAGGAAACGAAAGCCGCCTGTTCTGGTTCGCCACGGCCGCGGTGGCGATCGCGGTCGGCGCGGGTGGACTGAGCCGCCGCAAAGAAAAGCCTGTGGCACCCGCAAGCGCGCCGCAACCCGCGAACCCTTCGTAACGCGTCGCCGGATGTCCGGAGTATGATGCGGGGATGGTGGACGAGCCAAAGCAACGGAAGCGTGACGGGGCTGCCGCATGGACGTTGAGCGCGCTGCTTGTGCTCTACGTTCTCAGCACCGGCCCGGCCGTGACCGCGCTTGGAGCAAGCGGTTCTCATCCCGCGGTCGTTTTCGCTTTTAGAATCATCTACGCGCCGTTGGCGCTGTTCCTTGCTCTGCTTCCGCAACGATGCGAGGCCGCGATCGATCGCTGGATCGCGCTCTGGGGTTTCTACGGCGCGTTCTAAGCTAAGCTCTGCCGGTTTTCTGGCAGCCAGCAAAACGGGATCGGCCGAACCCGCTCTTTTCCTGACAATCGGGGCAAGGCCGTCACGAGCCGCCGACTGGTTGGCCCGCCTCGGCGCGTATAGGATGATTGCGGTTCAACCTACCGGAGGTCTCGAGATGAAGGCATTGATCGCGCTGGTGTTGGTGGCTTCAACCACGGCAGTCGGCCGCGGTGCGGACGACGCTTTGGTGTGGCCCCGCTTTCGCGGGCCGAACGGCTCGGGCGTCGCAGAGGGGCAGAAGCCCCCCGTGGAATTCGGCCCGGACAAGAATGTGAAATGGAAGATTGCAGTTCCACCCGGCATCTCCTCGCCGATTGTGGCGGGCGACAGTCTGATCATCACGGCCTTTGAAGACGGAAAGCTATACACCATCGCCTACCGCCGTGCCGACGGTAAAGAGGCGTGGCGAGCGGAGGCGCCGGCCGAGAGCATCGAAGGGTACCACAAGATCGAAGGGAGCCCGGCTGCGTCCACGTCCGCGACCGACGGACGGAGCATCGTTTCCTACTTCGGTTCTTGCGGGCTTTTCTGCTACGACCTTTCAGGAAAAGAACTCTGGCGGATGGAGATGCCGACCGTGGCCACGGGGGCCGACTTCGGTACGGGCGTTTCTCCGATTATCGTGGACGGCATCGTGATCTTGGTGCGGGACGAGTTGAAAGACCCGAAAATCATCGCCGTCGACCTGGCGACCGGCACGCTTAAATGGGAACAACCGCGGCTCTCTCGGGCCTCCTGGTGCACCCCGGTCGTATGGGACACTCCAGAAGGCAAGCAGGTCGTCGCAGCCGGACACGCGCAGATGATCGGCTACGACCTCATGTCGGGGGCCGAAAGGTGGAATGTCGTCGGCCTGCCGTCCGGGTGCTGTCCCTCGCCGGTCACCGCCGGCGGCAACCTGCTTTTCGCGGGTTCGTCGTCCGGAGAAGCCGAGGAGCGGGGCCCCGAGAGGCCAAGCTACGACTCCCTGCTCAAAGACCTGGACAAGGATCAGGACGGGGCGATCTCAAAAGACGAGGGGGAAGCCGCGTTTCGCGGTTTCTTCGACAACCAGGACGCGAACAAAGACGGCAAGGTCAGCCGCGAGGAGTTCGACGCCATCGCCAAGTTTATGTCCGAGGGGAAGAACACCGCGTTCGCCCTGCAGCCGGGCGGCACCGGCGACCTGACGTCCCAGACGATCTGGAAGAGAGCTAAGGGGCTCCCTTACATCGCTTCGGCGATCGCCTACGGCGGGCAATACATCATGGTCAAGGATGGCGGGATCGTCATCGGCTGCGACGCGGAGACGGGCAAACAGTTGTACCAGGAACGCGCTGGCGCATCCGGCCGCTACTACGCTTCACCCGTCGCGGCCAACGACCACGTCTACCTCACGTCGCTGGAGAACGGCGACATGACCGTGCTGAGGGTCGGCGCGGGCAAACCGGCCCTCGCGTCCAAAGCCGAGTTGGGCGAACGTTGCGCGGCCACGCCAGCCATCGCGGACGACGCGCTGTACGTCCGGACCGCCGAGCACCTATGGGCCTTCGCTGAGAAGTAGAGCTTTCGGCCTATCCGAGAATCAGCGGGCGGGAGAGACGCCCGCACCCCAATGCCGGTTCTCGGACCCGGCTCCAAAAAAAAGTCGTAGCAGCCAAAACGCGGTAGCCCCGCGCTCGCCCGGCGAAGCCTCAGGCCGACTCCCGGTCTTACAGGGAACCGAGGGTTCGTCCGTGTAAAAGATGCGGAGGGACCAACCGGCTCTATCTGCGCCCAACACTCGTCGGAGACAAATGCGCGTGGCGGCGTCTTCAAGGGGCTTCTCCGTAGAGGTCGATAACAGAACTGTCGCAGTGCCGTATCACGGTCGGCTCAGCCTTCGGCCCGCGGCTTCCACACCACCACTCCGCCCTGGTGCGTCGAGTCAATGATCATGCCGCTCGTCATCGCGCTGGCGCTTGCGGCTGATACGGGCGATACGGCCGTTTGGGAGAACCTTCCGTCGTCGAACGCATCTGCCGGCGTCCTGCAACCAATTCCTTCGCAGCGCAACCGGCCAACCGGATCAACGCCTGATGCTTCATCAGCCCGGCAGCCGCCGACGGCTCCTACCCAGCCTTCGGAACCGCTTCGCCGTCGCGGCCGGACGGGCGATACGGCTCCGCCAGGATCGCTTTCCATCAGCGGCTGGATCGACGCTTCTTTCACGGCCAGCACCGATCGGGTGACGCAGTTGCCGATGGGTTTCAACTACCGCGCCAACCAGTTCCTGCTTCAGCAGAACTGGCTGCGGGTCGAGCGGGCCGTGAACAAAGACGACGCCGAAGCCAGCTTCGGTTTCCTTTCAGACACGATCCTGCCGGGAACCGATTACCGTTTCACCTTGCCGCGCGGGCTATTCAATCGGCAACTCGTCGGCACGCGAGGCGGGCCGAATCTCTACGGCGTCGATCCGGTGCGCTTTTACGCCGAAGTCTATTTACCGGGCATCGCCCAGGGGTGTGATTTCCAGGTCGGCCGCTTCTATGCACCATGGGGACTCGAGGCGGTCGACGCGCCAAGCAACACCTTTCTCTCTCACACTTACACTTTCGTTTACGATCCGTTCACCCAGACGGGCATGCTCGCGACGGTTAGGCTTAACGATTGCTGGTCGACCCAGTCGGCGCTGGTGATCGGCAACGATGAATGGTTCAATCCGGGCAACCAGCCGAAGTATTCGGGCAACCTCCAGTGGGCCGCGGTTGACAAGCGGAACACCTTCCGCTTCTCAACCATCCTCGGCTCACCCAGGTATCGAACTCGTTACCATCTCGACAACCTGAACCTGTTTGAGCTGATCTACAGCCACCAGTTCAGCCCGGACGTGAAGTACACATTCGCCGCGACCTTCGGCTATCAAACGGAAGTGCCGACTCTCGGCACCGCCGATTGGATCGGCTATCAGAACTACGTTACAAAGCAGATCAACTCAAAGCTGGCGGCTGCCCTGCGCGTTGAGCTGTTCGACGACTACAAAGGCCAGCGGACCGGCTTTCCCGGCCTGTACACCGACGTGACCGCCGGCATCCAGGCGCAGCTCACCGACCGGATTCGTATTCGCCCCGAGCTGCGCCTGGATGACAACAGCCGCTCTCGCCCTTTCGAGGGAAAGCACCTGCTGTTTACCGCGGCCACCGACGTGATCGTCCGCTGGTGACGAACCTCAGTATCCCTTGATCTTGCGGTCAGCCCGCCAGTACGAAGGACCGTACGGCGTGTGGCCCATGATGAACCGTTCGCCCGAAGAAGACCGGGAGTAGCCCCTCGAGTACCCGCCGCCCACGTAGCCGCCCCCCTCCGCCGCGTCGGACTGGTAGGAGTAGCGGCGCCGCGTCGTCATCCGCTGGGCGTACTGTGTCGGTGTGGCGGCCTGCCGCTTGTGGATCCACCCTCCTACGGTTTGCCCGTTCACGACGACGCTCGTACCCAGCCAGTCTCCCTCCGCCGCCAGCACGCTCAGCCTCTGGCCTTGTGAGAGAGTGGCCAGCGTCTCGGTGCCCCGCATCAGCGGAGTGCTTTGCTGGGCCACGATGAACGCCTCGCCGGGACGAAACGTCTCAGCGGCTAAACCGGCTCTGGCCGACCACAGTGCCGCCATCGCCAGGGCCGAACCGAATAGGGAAAGTCTGATCGCCGAATACCTCATAACGCACCTCATGAATGGGGCGACGGATGAACTCTCGTCGCCGAGTTGATTAGAAATACAGCCCGCCGGAAGGCGGCCGCAGCGCGGCACATACGGAGCGTTTGGACGGCCGCGCGAGGACCTCCGACAGGCGGGCTGTCCGCCATGATGCAACGACAGGGCACGCGATATGCCAACGCACCCAACAGGCGAAAACCGCCGCGCAAGCGGGTGGCTGGCCGAGAGATGCAGCGAGGGGAGACGGCCGGCGTCGCCCTAGGTGACCCTAGCGCGCCATCGGGTTTCCGGCGCCTCTATCGGAAATCCGGCGCCGTATCGGTTGCCGAGCTAATCTGGTTCGCCGACTAACTTGGTTCACCGTCGCAACGCTCGGCGGTGCGGAGGCCGTGCTTCTGAGCCTTGTCGTGCAAGGTGGCCCTCGGGATACCGAGCAAGCGGGCGGCCCTTGCCAGGTTGCCTTGTGCCCTGGCCAACGCTTCAGAGAGCAGACGCCTGTCGAGCGCGCGAAGAAAATGCTCGTAGGGCTGCGGACCGCTCAGCGTCGCGAAAAATCGCTCGACGAGCCGGCCCAGCGCGTCTTCGAGCGTTTCGGCCGCCTGAGCATCCGCGCCGCTGGAGAGCGCTTGCCGCACGTTGTCGCACTGTAGAGTGTGGCCTCGGGTCACGATCACCAGCCGTTCGATGCAGTTTTCCAGCTCACGGACGTTGCCCGGCCAGGCGTAGTTCTCCAGCAGTTCCCAGGCGTCGGGGGCCACAGCGGGCGACGGCACCCCCAGTTCTCGCGCGACGCAGTCGAGGAAAAAGTTCACCAGCGGGCGAACGTCGCCGCGCCGCTCGCGCAAGGGGGGAAGGCGCACCGTCACCACGTTCAGTCGATGGTAGAGATCCTCGCGGAACTCGCCTTCGGCCATGGCCCGTTCCAGGTTTCGGTTGGTGGCGGCCACGATCCGCACGTCGACGTTGATCGTCTCATTTCCACCGATCCGCTCAAGCGTCCTCTCTTGCAGCACGCGCAGCAATTTGGCCTGAATGCCGGGCGGAATGTCGCCGATTTCGTCGAGAAACACGGTTCCGCGATCGGCTTGTTCCAGCTTGCCGATGCGCCGCGCGTGGGCTCCGGTGAAGGCTCCTCGCTCGTGCCCGAACAGCTCAGCTTCCAGCAGCGTTTCGGGGATGGCCACGCAGTTGACGACGTACAGCGGCTCGGCGGCGCGGCGGCTGTGCTGATAGATGGCCCGCGCCACGAGCTCCTTGCCGGTGCCCGACTCGCCCCGGATCAGCACCGTGGCGTCGGTCGGGGCAACGCGCCCAATCATTTTGAAGACTTCTTGCATAGCGGGGCTGCGGCCCACGATGGCATCCACGCCCGGCGCCGCCTGCTGCGGATCGAGCGCCACCTGGCGATCCATGACCCGCGAGTCCTGCACGGCGCGCTCGATCAGTTGCAGCATGGCCGCCGGATCGAACGGCTTGAGCAGGTAATCAAACGCCCCGCGCTTCGTGGCCTCGATCGCCGTCTCCATCGTCCCCTGACCGGTCATGACAATGATGGGGAGGCGGGGGTGTTCGTTCCTGATGGCGCTCAGCGCGTCGAGTCCATTCATTCCCGGCATGCGGACGTCGAGCACCACAGCGTCGGGATGCTCGCGACCGACCAATTCCAGCGATCTTTCTCCGCTGCGGCTCAGGAGCACCGTGTGCCCTGCAACCGACAACATTTTCTCGAAGGCGACGAGAACGTTGGCTTCGTCGTCGACAATCAGGATTTTGCTCATTGCACTTGCTCCACGAGCGGAAGCCAGACGGCAAACCTCGCGCCACGGCCCGCGTTTGTCTGCAACACCAGGCGTCCGTTATGCCGAGCCATGATGTTGGCGGCGATGCACAGCCCCAGCCCGGTTCCTTCCTCCTTGGTGCTGAAAAAAGGATCGAAGATGCGCGTCGCGACGTCGGCCGGCACGCCCGTTCCGGAGTCCGAGACGCGGACGAGCGCCATCGGCGCGCCGGACCGGTCGGTTTCGCAGTCGACCTCAACTTCGATCCGGCCGCCGCCGGGCATCGCATCCACGGCGTTGTCGAGCAGGTTGATCAGCACTTGCTTAAACTGTTCGGGATCGGCCATCACCTGGCGGTCCTGGCACGTCGTCGTTCGCTGCAGAACGATCTTGCACTCCGACAGGCGATGGGCCATGAGCTGTGCGGCCGCGTCGATCAGATCGTCTAGCCGGCAGGGGCGCAGGCTCAAAGGGGGCGGCCGGGTGAATTCCAGGAAATTCCGCACGACGTGTTCCAGCCGGTCGATCTCGTGAGCCACGGTGTCGAACCCCTCCAGAGCTTCGGGATCAGGACGGGGCCGGTTGCGCAGCCAGAAGAGCCACATTTTGATCGACGTGAGCGGATTGCGAATCTCGTGGGCAACGCTGGCGGCCAGCTTTCCCACCGACGCCAGTTTCTCGGCGTGCAGCAGGCGCTCTCGACTTTGCTTGAGCGTGCTGCGGGCGTCGGCCACGTCCGACATGAGCAGCCGCAGATAGGCGCCCACCGCGCGAGGCTCGTCGTCGGAGGGGATGGCCTCGCCCATCATCAGGTGCGTAAACCCCTGGGCTTCAGCGAGCATGGCGCGTAGGGGACGCAGCACACCGGAATAGAACTGCCAGAAGAGGCCGCTTCCGAGCACGAATGTGATCGCCACGCTGCCGGCGACCAGCAACGTATCGTTGCGAATCCGCCGCTTGGCTTGAACGCTGGCCTCCTCGATCGACTGCATGTTGGCGGCGATGTACTCCTTGCAAAGCGAGTAAACCTCTTCGTAGCGAGCCGACGCCTCGCCCATGACCAGCGCGCGGGCCTGCTCCACCTCGCCGGCGCTGAACAGCCGGACGACTTCGTTGCGAGCTTCGTCGTATTTGTCGTAGGCGCGGCGGAGCTTGTCCAGAACCGCCTGTTCCTCTTCGCTGCGCACCGTGCGCTCCGCCTCGCGCAACCAGCGCTCAAAAGGGGGCTTTCTCGCCTCGAGCTGGGCCAGCCAGTCTCGTTTCCCCGGCTCGAGCGTATAAGACAACACCCAGCCTTGCTGCTCCAGCAGGGCCAGCTCCAAGCCTTCGGCCGCGCGGACGTTCGGCAAGCTTTCCTCGGCCGCCCCTTCCATGAGGTCGCCTACCTGCCAGGCCGTGAGCATCGCCGCACCGCTGCTGGCCAGCGCCAGGAGAAGGACGCCGACAATCGTGACCGCAATCCTCGTGGAGAGTTTTTGCATTCCCGAACGAAACAACCTCATGATGCTCCTTTGCCCGTCGCTGTTGGAATCATACGAGTTTCCGATCGTGCCGAAAAACGTGCGGCCGAAATTCGTGTCCAACTGATACCGGCATCGAGGACAACGGCTTGGGGATTCCGGCCGGCCCTTGCGAGAAGGCTTTTCAGGCGTTCCAGCGGGTACACACCGGCGTCGCCCCCGACGAGGGGATGGGGCTGGCGATCCTGCGCCGGATCGTCGAACGGCATGGCGGACAAGTGTGGGTCGAGTCGAAGGAAGGCGAAGGGAGCGCCTTTCTGTTTGCCCTGCCGTCGGCAACGAGTGAGGTCGCAGCCGCCGAGGCCTTCCCTACGACCGGAACAGCTTGATCGAATTGGCCGCAAGGACGATACTCTAACTGCATCGCGCATTTTTATCGATTCGCGATCTGATTGCAGTTCTCGTCAACAAGGACACAGGCTCTTGATGGCGGCTTAAGCACAACTGCGTGGGGGGGCAAATATTATGGTACTGGCAGTTAATCGGGAGACGCACTTTCCGCCGGCTGCGACCGTCTTCATGGTTGAAGACGAAGAGGATCTGCGCTGGTCGGTCTCCTTGCTCGTCCGCTCGGTGTGTCTGGCGGACGAATCCCCTGCGTCCGCTCGGGATTTTCGTGATCGCTTCGACGCGGCCAAGCCCTGCAACCTTCGGATGCTCCGCATGAGCACGAATCGCTCCCGCAGCGCGCGGCGCTGCTCGGCGATCGTGGAGCGCGAGGCGAGGGCGGTGCTCGTTCGCGGCGACTCGAGCAAACAGCTTGTGCACTCCCTGTCGATCCATCCCAAGACGATCGGCAACCACTGGGCAAGAATCCGGGAGAAGAAGCAAGTTGACAACCACCTGGCTCATCTGGCGGCGTCCCTGCCATGTCGAAACCACTGCACGTGCTGTCCTTCATCGGGTCCGGTGCCAACGCGGGCCTGAGATTCGCCGACCTGCGGCGATCCGGCTTTCTCGAATTGCAAATCCAGCGATTGCCGCTCGCCTATGTCGCGCTGGACGATCAGATACGCGTGCTGGAATGGAACCCGGCCGCCGAAAGGACGTTTGGGTATTCGAAGGAAGAAGCTCTGGGGCGCGGGGCTCTCGACCTGATTCTCCCGCCTCCCCTCGACGGCCAGGTTGTGGAAATCCTTCGGCGGCTCCGCACCGGAGACATGGACGCCCACAGCGTGAACACCAACCGCACCAAGGGCGGCCGCATCATCACCTGCCAGTGGTTCAACACGCCGCTCATGGACTCCGAGGGCCGATTCCTCGGCGCGATCGCTTTGGCGCAGGACATCACGGAGCGAACGGCTCTGGAAGAACGGTTGGGACAATCGCAAAAGCTTGAGGCGGTGGGGCGATTCGCCGCGGGCATCGCCCATGATCTGAGTGGCTTTGCTACCGCGATCAACGTCTGCACCCACTTGTTGGGTGAGGTCGTCGGCCACGACAACCGGGCCAGGCAACTCCTCAACGAGATCAGCGCCGTCGCCGCGCGGTCGACCTCGCTGACGCGTCAACTGCTGGCCTTCAGCCGGCAGCAGAACCTGGCGCCGCGGGTGATTTCCGTCAACGACGTAGTTCGCGACGCCGAAGAGATGCTGCGGCGACTGATGCCTAAGAATGTCCGCTTCGTGACGACGCTCGACCCCTCAGTCGCCCCCATCCTCGCCGATCCGGGACAGTTGGAGCGAGTTTTGTTCAACCTGGTCGTCAATGGGCGCGATGCGATGCCCGGCGGCGGCACGCTTTCGATCACAACCCACGGCCTGACAAGCGACGAACTGGCCGGTCGGGGAGTCGCGGGCCTGCCACCCGGCCGGTACGCCGTGCTGGCCGTCACCGATTCCGGCGCCGGCATGTCGGAAGAGACGAAGCAGCATATCTTTGAGCCCTTCTTCAGTACGAAGGAGCCTGGCCGCGCAAGCGGCTTGGGATTGTGCGTGGTCGACGGAATCATCAAGCAGAGCAGGGGCCACATCTCGGTCGAGAGTCAACCCGGTCAAGGCACCTGCTTCAGAATCTGTCTGCCTTGCGCGGCGGCGCATTCGGTGGCGACCGACTGAAGCGCAGATCGTCCGACGCCTATCTTCGGTCGCCCGGCCGGCCGTGACCGTCGAATTTGCCCAGGGCCGAGGGAAAAAATCGCATTGCCCCCCCACAGGAACGACGCATACTTGCGGTGTCTCTGCGAACGACGGCTGACCGACCCGACATGGCAACGACCACCTCTCCCGACGAGCTTCAGCACGAAATCGATTCGCTGCATGACCGCCTCGCAAAACTGCAACATGAGCTCGCGGAGTGCCGGCGGTCGGAGGCCAAATTCCGGCTGGCCGCCGAGTCGTTGCCGGCCGCCATGGTGGTCGTAAACGAGACCGGCCAGATCGTGCTGGTCAACGCAGAGACGGAAAGGGTCTTCGGCTATTCTCGCGCCGAACTGCTGGACCATAACTTGGAGCTGCTGGTGCCCGTGTCGTCTCGCGATAAGCACGCGGGCTTGCGAGAGGCCTTCTTTGCTCGCCCGACAGCGCGGGCCATGGGTGCCGGACGCCACTTGTTCGCGCGGCGAAAGGATGGCAGCGAGTTTCCCGTGGAGATCGGGCTGACTCCCATCGACGCCGAGGAGGGCCTGCTCGTTCTCAGCGCCATCGTCGACATCACCGAGCGTACGGCGGCGGAAGCAGAAATTGCCCGTCTCAACGCCAACCTGGAACAACGTGTCCTGGATCGCACCGCCCAGCTCGAGGCCGCCAACCGCGAGCTGGAGGCGTTTTCCTATTCGGTTTCACACGATCTGCGCGCTCCGCTGCGCGCGATCGACGGTTTTTCGCGCATCTTGCTGAACGATTACGGCACGGCGATGCCGATCGAGGCCGTAAGCTATCTGGAAGAAGTGCGTGCCAACAGCCAGCGAATGGGCCACCTCGTTGACGACCTGCTCGCCTTCTCGCGGCTCGGACGGCAGCAAGTCAAAAAGGAGCGCGTGGCCATGGCCGGACTCGTGCGCCACTGCCTGGAAGAGCTTCGCGATCAGCAGGCGGGCAGGTGCGTCGAGGTCCTGGTGGGCGAGTTGTCTCCCTGTTCCGGAGACCCCGCCTTGCTGAAGCAGGTGTGGCTGAACCTCCTGTCGAACGCCCTGAAATTCACAGCCCACCGGAAACTGGCGATCGTCGAAATCGCCAGCCATCTTGTCGCCGGGCCGGGCGCCGAGAAAAGCGGGGTTCCAAAGCAAAAGGAGTGCGATGAAAATCTCGTCGAACGGTCCGGCGGCGAGCTGAGGTACTCGGTCAAGGACAACGGAGTCGGCTTCGACATGCGCTACGCGCAGAAGTTGTTCGGAGTCTTCCAGCGACTGCACCGGGCCGAAGACTACGAAGGGACGGGGGTGGGACTGGCCGTCGTGCAGCGGATCGTGTATCGGCACGGCGGCCGGGTCTGGGCCGAGGCCGAGCCGGGCGTCGGTGCTGCGTTTTATTTCACTTTGCCACGCGAAGGAGGGGACGGTGAATCACGACCAGGTTGAGATCCTGCTGGTGGAAGACAATCCCAGCGACATCAAGTTGGCCCTACATGCCTTCAGGGCGAATAATCTGGCCAACCAGGTGCATGTGGTCCGCGACGGCGCGGAGGCGCTGGAATTCCTTTTCTGCACCGACCGCTACGCCAGCCGCAGCATGGCGGACGGCCCCAAGGTGATTCTGCTGGATCTCAAGCTCCCCTTCGTCGACGGGATCGAAGTTCTGAGGCGCATCAAGGCCGACCCCCGTACCCAAGCCATTCCCGTGGTCATGATGACGTCTTCTAAGGAAGACCGCGACATCGTCGAGAGCTACCAGCTCGGCGTCAACAGCTACATCATCAAACCGGTCGACTTCGACCGGTTCACCGAAGCGGTGCAGCAATTGGGCTATTACTGGCTGCTGCTGAATCAACTCCCCGCTCTGGCCACCTCTTGCGCTGGGTGAGGACCGGAGCGAGGGCGACTCGCCCCGCGCGAGGTGTGTCCGGGGCTGGGTGCCCCGTCGCCTTCCTCGCCTACTTTTTCGCCAGCGCCTCGCCCCCCGGCGTGCGAGCCTCGAACGCCAGGCTCTTGAGGAAGCGGCTGGCGGCAAGATATTCGTCCGGCTTGAACTGGCGGAGCTCCGAATGGAGCTTGTCGCTCATTTCGCCGATCGCGGTTTGAATGTCGCGGTAGTTTTGGGTGCCCAGGCCGGAACCGTGCGGGTCGTCGGCCGCCTCGCTGAACAGTCCTTCCAGTCGCGCGCGGCCGTCGTCGAACTCTTTGCGGTTCAACAAACCGGGCCACTCGATGACTCCCTTCGCGGGATCAAACTCGTTTGCAGAAAGCGGCGCCGGGAGGCGGGAGTGGTTGAAGTCGTCGATCGCCTCGGGCGTCGCGTGCGGGTGCTGCATCTCCTGCTCGGCGCGATAGCTGGCGTTCATCCGCCGCATATCGAAGTAGGTTTGCTCGCGCAGCTTCTGGTTCTCGATCCACGCCCGGTAGGCCTGCTGGTACGACACGGCCGCCCGCGCGGTGTTGAGGTTGTAGGTGCCGGCCGCGTAGGTGGCGGCACTCATGCCCAGCATGGCGCTGCCGAAGGGGGTCGTGCCGGCCCCGCCAAAGCCACCGTATCCGCCGCCCCCCCGGCCGCGACCGTAGACCAACGCATCTCCGCAGGCCAGCAAGCTGACGGCCAACACGAACAGGAACAACCGCGGTTTCATCAGTGCACTCTCGTTGAAGGTTGCCCCTGATCGCTCCCGCTTAAAACAGAACAGTTGTTCAAGAAACTCATGAATTCGCCCTGCTGACGAAGGAGCGAACGAGTCAGAGCAGCAAGCCACGTGCCACGACGTAACAGGGGGCTTTTGGGCTGCCTTCGCATGATTTCCGAGCGCATGCACGAGCGAAACTGGCCATTTTCTTGCCCCTTTCGCGCCCACTGTCCATCTATTGTTCAACCTGGCGATCGAGCGGCGCGAAGGATGCTTCAGGCGAGATTCGATAGGATATCCGAGATGAGCCGGCCTCCCGAAGCGGTTATTCCTGACGTGGCTAAAGGTCTCGATCTCGATAGGCGACGCAACTACGCGCAGCTTGCACCCGGTCTGGTTGTCTCGGTGCGTGGTGCGGTTTGGGGGTTCTTCTCGGTCAGCGTCGAGCGTGACAGTTAAAGACATAACGTCTTGATTTTGGCGGGGCTCACGGGTTAGAATCGTTGCGAAGCTTTTGGGAATTGGAGCTCGCCCGTGAAGGCACCCTCGCCGCTGATCATTGCGATGCTTTTCTACGTCGTTTCCGCTACGTTCGCCGGGGAACCCCCTGCATCAGGCAACAAGGCGGCCTGGCAATCGCGGTACCAGAAGGCAGCCGAGGAATACGCCCTCTACCGCGACTCGGCGAAACTTGAGCTGCAGCCCGAGCCCGTCTATCGCTGGAGTCGCGCGGCCCGCGAAGGAGGCACGAGCGGTTCCATCTATGTTTGGACTCATCAGGGTTGCGCCGAAGCCGTGGCCTGCTTCTGGCGAATGCGGTATGCCGACGGACACGCCACACTCGGGCACGAGTTGCACTCGCTGTCTCCGAAGGTGCTCGGCGTCGTGCGGGAAGGGAACGATCCGTGGAAACCTACGGCCGCGTTCGAGCGGACCCTTTTCGACGACGCGCCCGAGCCGGCGTCGAAACCCGCCGGCCGGCTGTCGCAAATGAGATCCCTGGCCGCGGACTTTTCGGGCCACAGCGCCGACGCTGAGGGTAGCCGTTGGGAGCTTCGGCTGCTTACCACGCCCGTTTACCGCTATCAAAGCAGCGACCCGGACGTGCTTGATGGTGCCTTGTTCGCGATGGTCTGCACGGTGGGAACCGATCCCGAAGCCTTTCTTCTCGTCGAGGCGCGCCGCACCGACAAGGGGCCGCGCTGGCAGTTTGGTGTCGCCAGGTTCTCGCACCTCGATCTCTTTGTGACCTATCGCGGGCACGAAGTCTGGCGAGCCGTCCGCGGACCCGGCGACACCTTCGCGCAGAATCCCACGCAAACCTACCGCAGCTTTCATGTGCCGGTCGATGAGTCGGCCGACGAGGAACCCGCTACGACGGCTCGTTGATGCCCGGCCGAAGGTGGCGGGTTTCGGCCGTTTGGTTCAGCGTGTAAAAAAGTGGTGAAACGGCCTCTCGTAACTGGGCTGCTCGCGCTCTGCGCTTGAGCGCGAAAGCGCGACGAACGAGCGTCTAAGCAAGTTTGCACGCTGGGCGCCGAGCGCTTGTTCCGTACACACCACTTAAACCTCTCCCAGAACCGGCGGGCAGGCGAGATGCCCACACCGCGATGGCGGTTCTGGTATAGGCTCTCAATGTAAAGGAATATCGAATGGAGTTTCGACGGCTTGGAAAATCCGGATTCAAAGTGCCCGTGCTCAGCCTGGGTACGGGAACGTTTGGGGGCGGGGGCGAACTGTTCAAAGCATGGGGCGAAACCGACGTGGCCGAAGCAACGCGGCTGGTCGACGTCTGCCTGGACGCCGGCCTGAACATGTTCGATTCGGCCGACATCTATTCGCAGGGAGCGGCGGAAGAGATTCTGGGGCAGGCGATCAAAGGACGCCGCGACCAGGTCATCATCTCGACGAAGGCCACTTTCCGCAGCGGCAACAGCCCCAACGACGTGGGTTCCTCCCGCTACCACCTGACGCGCGCGGTGGAAGGCAGCCTCAAACGGCTGGCCACCGACGTGATCGATCTGTTTCAACTGCACGGCTTCGATGCGGTCACGCCCGTGGAAGAGGTGCTCGGCACGCTCGACGGGCTGATTCGGGCCGGCAAGGTGCGGTACGTGGGCTGCTCGAACTTTTCCGGCTGGCACCTGATGAAATCGTTGGCTGTCTCGGAGAAATACGGCCTGCCCCGCTACGTGGCCCATCAGGCATATTATTCGCTGATCAGCCGCGACTACGAGTGGGAGCTCATGCCGTTGGCCATCGACCAGGAGGTGAGCGCCGTCGTCTGGAGCCCGCTGGGTTGGGGCCGGCTCACGGGCAAGATTCGGCGCGGCGCGCCGTTGCCGCAGACCAGCCGTTTGCAGAGCAAGCTCTCCACCGACATCGGCCCACCCGTGCCAAACGAGCACGTTTACCGCGTGGTGGACGCCCTCGACGAGGTCTCTCGTGAAACGGGGAAGACCGTGCCGCAGATTGCCCTGAATTGGCTTCTGCAGCGGCCCTCGGTGGCCACGGTCATCGTCGGGGCGCGAAACGAAAAGCAACTGCAAGAAAACCTGCAGGCCGTCGGCTGGCAGTTGCATCCTGATCAAGTGGCAAAGCTCGACGCGGCCAGCGCCACCACGCTGCCTTACCCCTACTGGCACCAGCGCGGATTCGCCGAGCGCAATCCGCCTCCAGTCTGAAGCGAGGCTCGATTTAGTACGTCAAGCCGCCGCGGAACAGCACCGTGTCGCTGGGGTGGGCCGTGGGAGTGCCGCTACGATAGACGATGTGGCGGTCGAAGACGTAGCCGATCTCCATGTTGCCGCGTATGCCGTTGAGCAGGAACCATTCCAGGCCCGCCAGCGCCCGGATGTCGTTGAGCTCGACCACGTCGCTGGCGCCGTCGGCACGTCGCACCGTCCAGCGGCCGCCGCCGTACTCGCCCGCCAGGTAGCCCCAGATGTCGGTGTTCCCCCACGTCAACATGCGGTGCGAGAGCTTGGGATTAGGAAAGAGAATGGCAAAGCGGGTGTCCTGATTCGGCGTCCAGATCACACCGCCCGCGGGCAAGAGTTGCACCGTAAGACGGTTCAAATACCAGATACCCGCCGCCACCTGCCACTGCGGCGAAATGGTGACGATGCCCAATCCGCGGCCCAGGATGCGGACGCTCATGTCGTTGATCACGCTGAAGTCGCTGTACACGCCCACACGCACGTCCAGGTCGGCGCTGAACCAGTTCGTCACCCGCGGGTGCCAGCTCGTGTCGAGGTAGGCGTCGTAGGCGTTGGGGGGCAGGTCGGGAGAACCGGCGAAATTGCCCGATGCGGGACCGTTCCACGAATGGTAAGTAAAGCCCGGCGTGATAAACACCGGGTTGGGATTGGCCAGAATCGGCCAGGCAAAAACCGTGTCGAGGCCAATGTCGATGATCCCCAACCCATGCGGCCCGAAGCGGAGCAATTGGGTGCTGTCGAGGTGGATCTCTTGCAACAGCCGCTGCCGCGGCATGGGCGTGCCGTCGGGAAGCACCTGGCCGTATTGCGGCTGACCGTAGATGGGCTGTCCGAATTGTGGTTGCCCGTAAGCAGGCTGTGCATACTGCGGCTGGGCCAGGTTGCCCTGACCAATGCCGGCGTAGGGCGAGGCCCCGGGGGCCGCATAGGGTTGCGCTCCGGCGGGCGACGGCTGGGTAAAGGGTGAGATGGCCGGTTGCTGATTTGCGGGGTCGGCGTAGGGATCGAAGTTCGTCGCGGCAGGTTGCAGGCCGCCCTGTTGAAGGGTGGCCGGTTGAAGGGTCGCCGGCTGCGCTTGACTCGTCAAGGAACCGGCCGGGCTTTGAGGATTGTAAAACGGGCTTTGCGGATCGACCGGACTCGGCAATCTCACTTGTTGCGCACGCGCCGGCTCGGCCGCTAGCAGGAGCAGCGTCAGAATCACGCCATGCTGCCAAGATGGGTAACGCAGCGGGAAGGCCTTCACGTCGGCAATCGCTCAGCCAAACTTTAGAGAAAATGGCCGGGCCTAAGTATCAGTCCCAAGGGTGGTGGTCAAGGTCGTTTCAGGCACCGTCCGGCCCATTTCACTCTAGACACATAAGAGTCTGTTGATATGATAGCAGTCAGCCTGCCGGATCGGATTAGTCCCACGGATCTCGAAGCGGCGCAAGCAACCAACGGCGGCCCGCCCCGTTTCGCCGGTGCTTCCTGTTGCGTGGCGCACGTCCGAGCGGCTGGCTCCCACCTACGCCGTCCCGCCGAGAACGACTTACCATGCTGCGCCGCTCATCGGCCAACGGGCAGCACCTCACCGGTCACGCCCTGCGTAACGAAAATCTGCGGCGTCGCTCGTTGGCGCGCAGTGCCAACGCCCCGCCGCTGGCCCGCGCCGTCGTTGAGATCCGGGCGAGCGAGCTGCGGATGACCCGGCTGGAGCTGGCCCGCCGTTCGGGCATCGGCCGGGGCACGCTGCGGGACCTGGAGCTGGGGGTGCACCGCCCCACCCGCCAGACTTTGCAGCGGTTCATCGATTTCATCAGCCCGCAGGGAGTGCCGCCGGAAAAAATCGGCAAGTTGCTCGATCTCTATACCGGGCCGTGCGAATCGGTGGAGCACCTGATTTCTCGCCTGGAACTTCGGGCCGGCTCGGCGCGGGAACTGGCGCGGCGCGGCGGGATCAGCGCCAGCACGCTGTGGGAATATCGACGCGGCAATTTTCCCCTTTCCTGGTCGCTGCTCGAAAAGCTCTGCCGGTCGGTCGGGCAGGAGCCCGAGTCGGTTGAGTCGCTTTGGCACGCCTGTCAGCGCCGGCGCCTGATCGATCGCGGCTATCCGGCGGCATGGGCCGAGTTCTGCGTCTGGTGCGACCGGGAAAACGTGGCGCTCAGCCGTCTCACCCGGCTCGGGGTGACCAGCGCCGCCCTGCGCCGGCTGCGTTATCTTGAGTTGCCCCCCTGGCAGGCCATAGCCCAGGCAGCCCGCAAGCTCGGCCGCAGCGAGGAAGAAATCCGAGAGTTGCGCGAACAATGGAACCGCGACACGGCGGCCCAGCGCGACCAGCGGAAGGACGAGTTCGGCCAGGAGCTGAGGCGGCTGCGGCTGCGTCGCGGCCTGCGACGGCGCGAGCTGGCCGATCTCTTCGGCGTGGGAGGCAAGAAGCCGGCCCGCATCATCAAATACATCGAGGAAGACGGATACTACTCCGTTTGCGTCTTTCCCGCGGGACTGGTGGCCGTGCTCGCGGAGAGCGACGAAGAGCAACAGCGCCTGCTGGCCCTCTGGCGGCGCCGCCGAGCACAATTCGTTCGCCGCCGCCGCCCCGAGACGCGCGGCGACTTGCGGCTGGCGCGAGAGATGTTCGGACTTTCGCTCGACGACGTACCCGACGTGCTCGGCTACACGAGCCTGGAGTACCAACGGATCGAACGGGGAGTCGAACCGATCAGCGAGTCGGCCGGGCAACGGATACTCGAGGCGTTTCACCGGGCGGGCCGGGAGCGCGTGGCCGCGCTGCTCGAGCGGCGGGCTTCCCGCCTGCGCGACGCGGCGGCCTGGAAGTCGCCTGCCACGGCGGCGGAAATGGTGTCGCTTTTGGCACGGCGTGAAGGGGGCCTTGCGCCGCTGGCCCGCCAGCTACAGAAGGCGGGTTGCCGGGGCGTGTCCGTTCCGCGCCTGCGAGCGGTCACCCGCGACACCGACCTGCCCGCGTGGTTCTGGGTGCAGGAAGTGGCCCGCGCCACGAAGGTAAGCGATCTTGCCCGCGTGCGCGACGACTGGCAGGCACGCTGGCGCCAGCGGTTGAAGCGAGACGACATCTCGCCCCTGGCGATCGAACTGCGAATCCTGATCGCCGAGACGGCCAACAGCGTCCGCGAATTCAGCCGCCGGCTGCCGTTCAACTACTCCGTGCTGGTGCGCGACCTGGGACGCATCGACCGCGGCGCTTCGATCGGTTGGTTTCACGTCGAGCGGATCCTGGCCGCGGCCGGGCTGGCCACGCACCACGATCGCTGGCAAGAAGTCCGCGTCCTGTGGTGCACGCTCGAAAACCGGCTCAAACGGCCGCCCAACGGCGCCGCGCCGGCTCTCTTGTCCTGACGTGCCGACTCGCGTAACCTGAAGACCATAGTGGCCCCGACACTCCGTGACGGGGAGGCGGTCGCCCGCGGTCGCTTTCTTCTCCGCAGTGGTGCGTCGGAACTGCTTTGGCAAGCAACCTGACACGCGGTCTTACGAGTATCGCCATGATCACCGTCGGAATGGATTACCACGTGCTGCCGGGAAAGCAGCACGACTTTGAGCAAAAGTTCAACGCCGTGCTCTCGGCGCTGCGAGGCGCAGCCGGGCACACCGACTCGAAGCTCTATCGCGACGTGAACGACGACGCCTCCTACCTGATCGTCAGCCAATGGTCGGATGAAAAGGCGTTCACCGACTTCATCCACAGCCAGGCGTTCCGCGACGTGACGAACTGGGGCAAGGAGCAGATCCTGTCGGGCCGGCCGCAGCACAAGATTTACAAGCATTAGTTCGAGGGCTCGTTGGACCAAAACCGGCCCGCCGCGCCCGAGCGGCCCGTCGAGCTAACGACCTGGGGCGTCGTCTACATGCTGCTCGGTTGGCTGAGCCTCGCCGCCGCCATCCTCGGCGGCCTGGCCGAAGCGCCCTATTTCCTTGCCGGCGCCGCGACGCTTTTGCCCCTGGGTCTAGGCTTCTGGTTCCGCTGGTCGTGGGCCCGCTGGGCCGGCTTCTTGTTGTTCGCCAGCATCGTGGCCTGGGCCGGATGGCAGCTTATCCACAACCGCCTGTGGTTCCTCTCGATCGCCTTGCTGCTGACCAGCGTCGAGACGCTGATTTGCCTGGGGGCATGGCCGGGGCGGCAACCGGACGGAAAAGCCAATTGAGGCTGGATGGCCACTGGCTCTTGGACCTACTCCTCATCGCTCCTCAGCTTCACCAGCACGCTGTAGTCCTCCAGCGTGGTTGTGTCGCCAACCGTCTCTTTTCCGGCCGCGATGTCGCGCAAGAGCCTGCGCATGATTTTGCCGCTGCGGGTCTTGGGTAGTGCGTTGGTAAAGCGGATGTCGTCGGGCTGGGCCAGCGCGCCGATTTCTTTGCGAACGTGCCTCCGCAGTTCGTCGCGCAACGACTCGCTTGGTTCTCCCGCCCTCAAGGTCACGAACACCGCCACGGCCTCCCCTTTCAGCTCGTCGGGCCGGCCGACCGCCGCCGCCTCGGCCACCTTGGGGTGGCTCACCAGCGCGCTTTCGATCTCGATCGTGCTCAGACGGTGACCCGAAACGTTGAGCACATCGTCGATGCGCCCCATGATCCAGTAGTAGCCGTCCGGGTCGCAACGCGCGTTGTCTCCCGCCAGATAGGCGTGCGGCACCTTGCTCCAGTATTGCTCCTTGTATCGCGCGTCGTCGCCCCAGATGCCGCGGAGCATCCCCGGCCAGGGATGGGTGATCACCAGCCAGCCGCCCCGGCCCGGCTCGACCGGCTGCCCTCGCTCGTTGACGATGGCCGGCAGGATGCCTGGCAAGGGTTTGGTGCAGCTTCCCGGCTTGGTGGGAATCGCCCCCGGTAGCGGGCTCATCATGATGCCCCCCGTCTCGGTCTGCCACCAGGTGTCGACGATGGGACAGCGTTCGCGGCCGATCTTGCGGTGATACCACATCCAGGCTTCGGGATTGATCCCTTCCCCCACCGTTCCCAGCAGGCGCAGGCTCGACAGGTCGTGCTGATCCACCCATTCGTCGCCCCATTTGATGAAGGCGCGAATGGCGGTCGGCGCCGTGTAAAAGATGCTCACCCGGTATTTTTCGATGAGCGACCAGAAGCGGTCCTCCTGCGGCCAGTTGGGCGCCCCTTCGTACATGAACACCGTGGCGCCGGCCGCCAGCGGGCCGTAGGTGATGTAGGTGTGCCCGGTCACCCAGCCGCAGTCGGCCGTGCACCAGTAGATGTCGTCGTCGCGGAGGTCGAAGACCCACTCGGTCGTCTTCTTGGCGAACAGGTTGTAGCCGGCCGTCGTGTGCTTGATCCCCTTCGGTTTGCCGGTCGAGCCGCTGGTGTAAAGGATAAAAAGCGGGTGTTCGCTATCCAGCGGTTCGGCCGCGGCGTGACCCGATACGCCGTGCATTAGGTCGTGCCACCAGTGGTCGCGCCCCGATCGCATGGCTACGTCCGTGCCCAGACGCCTGAGGACGATGCAGTGCTGCACGGTGGGCGATTTCTCCAGAGCCGCGTCGACGTTCGCCTTAAGCGGAAGCTGGCTGCCGCGCCGCCAGCCGCCGTCGGCCGTGATGACGAGCTTGGCCCGGGCGTCGTTGTTGCGGTCGGCGATCGCCTCGCTGGAGAAGCCGGCAAAAATCACCGAGTGCACCGCCCCCACGCGCGCGCAGGCCAGCATGGCGATCGGCAGCTCGGGCACCATCGGCATGTAGATCGACACCACGTCGCCCGGCTTGATCCCCAACGAGCGCAGCACGTTGGCGAACTTGCAAACTTCGTGATGCAGCGTTTGGTAGGTGAGCACGCGGGTATCGCCCGGCTCTCCTTCCCAGATGATGGCCGCCTTGTTGATGCGCGGGGTCGAGAGGTGCAGGTCGAGGCAGTTGTAGCTGACGTTGGTCTGCCCGCCGACAAACCACCTGGCGAAGGGCTCGTCCCACTCCAGCACCTTGGAATACGGCTTGAACCAGTGCAGCTCGCCGGCCAACTCGGCCCAAAAGCCTTCGAGGTTGTCGGCCGCCTTTTTCCAAAGGGCGTCGTAGGCCTGGGTCGAGGGGATCCGGGCCCTCGCAGCAAACTCGGCTGGCGGCGGAAAGAGCCGCCCCTCTTGCATAACGGTGTCGACGTGTCCGGAGGTAGGCATGGGCTGCGGGTTGCGATGGGGACTTTGGGTATAGGAATGGAAAACCGTCCGCCGCGCACGGTTCCCTCTCCCTGTGGAGCGGGTTGGGTGAGGGCTTTAAAGGCCAGGCTTTCGTCCAGGCTGTCTCGGCCCGGCCTTCTACCCGCAGGAAAGGGAGACAGGACCGGAACGACCTCATCGCCCATTCGGTCGGCGTGCTAGGCGATTTTAGGTGGGCGGGAAATGAAGTGTCAACGAAGTGGGTTTTGTCCCGCCGCGCCGGCCTCGCTTGCCAGCCGTGGGCCGTCAGCGCGATAATTGAAGGGATGAGCGGACGGTTTGCGTTCAGCTCTACCCGTTTTCTTCACTTATGATATGAGGGTCGCCAGAGCGCTGATCGGCGCTTGGGCTCACCTGCCGAAGTTCGTGCTCGTGGGCCGCGTGCCCTTGTCGTTCTTTTGATTTTCGTCGAGAGCAAGGCGTAGCTCATGCCTCGCTTGCAGGTCCGCTTGAAGATGCTGCTGTGCCTTGCGGCGGTCTTGGCTCTCCTTGGCCAAGGCGCTAAATTCGAGATCGGGCGTCGAACGCGGGCCAGGGACGCCCTGGATGTGGCGGATGTTTTGCAACGAGCGAGCGGCACGCTCGGCGATCTGGTTCGGCTTTCATCCGACGAACTCGCTGCGCTGGAGCGCGACCCGCGTCTGCCTGCGCTGCATCGCGCGGCAAAGAGCATCGAGTGGTTGCATCAGAAAAAACGGGTGGCCGAAGCGGGCGATTGGCTCGCCAGGTACCAGGAGTCAGGACAGACTTTCGATCAGTACCTCAGCTCGAATCCGAATCGCCCGAGGGAGCACCGAACCCGGTTTTACCTTCAGCCAATCGGCGAATTCACGGTGGCCCAACGAGCTGCGCTCGAGGAGACGGCCGATTTGCTGTCGCGCTTTTACGGCCTGCCGGTCGAGCTACTCGATCCACTGAGTCTCGACCTGGTTCCCGCGCAGGCCCGTCGCACGCACCCGAGCTGGGGCGATGAGCAGCTACTGACGACCTACGTGCTGGACAACGTCCTGAAGCCGCGTTGCCCGGACGACGCGGTAGCCGTGCTGGCGCTGACGACCGCCGATCTTTGGCCGGGTCAAAACAACTTCGTCTTCGGCCAGGCAAGTCGCACCGAGCGGGTGGGCGTGTGGTCGCTCTACCGTTTTGGCGACGCCGACGATCCACAATCGAACGACCAGTTCCGTCGCCGCTTGTTCAAGGTGGCGTTGCACGAAATGGGCCACACGCTGGGAATGATGCACTGCGTCGCCTACGAGTGCTGCATGAACGGCTCGAACAGCCTGGAAGAACTGGACCGCAACCCGATGTGGCTTTGCCCCGAGTGCGTGCGGAAAGTGTGGTGGGCGTGCTCCGCCGATCCGGCTCAGTGTTATCAACGCCTGGCGGACTTCGCCGGGCGGAAAACGTACATGGTTGAGGAAGCGACGTTTTGGTCCCGCTCGCGCGACTGCCTGGCCGAGTAACGCGCAATCGCTGCCACCGCCGCGCCCTGAAGAACTTACCGTCTTGGTCCTTGCGATCGGACAGGCTTGCCGTGCGGGAGCGCCCCGATCTTCAGAAGTGCGTTTTTAACTTGACGGGCATCCTTGAACTTGCCTGCGGTAACATTGTCAGCCAGCTTATTGATCTGCGCTGTGGTATGTTCGGTGGCTTCTTTCGCGGTCTTCATCGTCGCCGGCAGCTTCTCCAACTGCTTTTCGTTCGGTTCAACAGCGACCGGCAGTAGACGCCAACCGTCGCCAGCCTTCTCCGACAAGAACTGCGTATAAGCGAACTGCGGTTTCGCTTCGGGCTCGGCCGCAGGTGGCTTCCATTCGACGTAGACCACCAGCAGGACGCGGCCGTCGCTTCTCGGTTTCCGCTCAGTAACCTTCATCGTCTTCCATTCTTTGCAGGCATCAAAGTGCGACGGCTGGAGAATGGCGTTGGCAAGGTCCTCGCCCTCCTTGCCAAAGCTTCGTCCCTGCATAGCCTGGGCCAACCGCTCACACGCTTCTGTCTTCGCCCTGGCGGCCGTTCGGCCCTTTTGAAATGCCTCAACAAACGTATCAGGAAGCAGTGCATCGAAGTCGGCGTCGGATCCCCTGCGAACTGCCCGCATGAGGAACTCCATCGCCTCGTCTGGCGATTGAGGCTTGCCGGCAGCATCCGCGCCGTCGGCAGCCGCATCGTCCGCGGATTCGCTTTGCGCCAGCGCATAGACTTGTAGCCCGCCGGTGATCAAAGCGACGGCGATCAATCGTTGTGCAAGACGGAATTCTGTCGCCATTTTTTAAAGCGTCACTAACCGGGGGTCCCGCTCAGATCCCAGTTCCCCCAAGGCACTCGTCGATTGGTCCTTTCCGTCGGCCGCGAGTCGGTGAAGCGTGGAACGCAAGAGCCCCTATGGAGCCGCCGCCATCCACCTGCGTCATTCGCCTGGCGGCGGAGAGCCGGTGTCGGCCATAAGCAGGCCGGCCCAGAAAAATGGGTGCGAGGCCGAGGGGTCGGCCACGCCGTTCTCGTGCTTCAGCCGCGGCTCCTTGTCCGCGGCCAGCGGCGAAGCCGTGACCGTTTGCACTGCCCGTTGCCAGGCTTCGGCGGCCGTGGCGCGCGGCAGCTCCTGGGCGAACTCCCGCAGCAGATCGCAGTTTGTCTGGCCGCCTGTCCGCCAGCGGCTGATCAACACCGTTCGCGAACCGCTCGCCATCAAGCCGCACAAAGAAAGAAACAGATCGTTCGCGGGCTGCATGGTCGCGTTGTTGCCCTTGTGAGAATGTCCGCCGGGAAGATGATAGCCGAGAAAAAATGACTGGTCCGGTCCGCCCCAGGGAAGCGCCATCCAGTCGGTCAGCCCACTGGCCGCGCCCTTGGCCGCGAGCGGGATCGGCGACCAATGATAAACGTCGTTCGCGGCGGGAATATCGCGACAGACGATCAGTTGATCGATCAGCGTGTTCAGCAGGGCCGGGTCGACGGTCAGCTTGTCGGGGAGCGTGACGGCGCCGGATACCGCCTGCTTCAAGGCGCTCAACTGCTCCGAGTCCGCCCCACGATGTTCCCGCGACGACGTCTTGGCCGGCACTATCAGGCTCACGCCCGAACGGTGTGGCCGGGCGTCGCCGACCGCCAGTCCGGCCGTCGGCGAGTAACGCAGGCGCACGCGGGCAGCGTTCGCCGGCGTCGCGCCGTCGGGCGCCAAAAAGATTTCGAATGGCAACTGCCAAAGCTCGCCGTCGGGTACGACGATCAGCTCTCGGATGGCCGCAAGATCGGCCTTGCCCCCCTTGGTCAACTCTTGGAAGAGCTGCTGCGCCGTCCCGCGCCAGCGGTCTTCAGCAAGGTCGCGGTGGCTGAGCTCCCGGTTGGCTGTGCGATTGCCCCACTGCCCGAGCAATTCGCGTAAGAGGGCGCCGAGCTGCTTGGGCGACGCCTCGAGCTGCCAGGCCGACACCTCGCCTTTCGTCAGCCAGAAGGCGTGAACGTGCTGGCTCGTTTCGAGAAAACTCCAGATGGCCTGGTCGTCGCCTAACTCGGCCTGAAGTTGTTCTATTGGCTTCAGAGGTGGGAAGGCGATCTCGCAATCCTGGCGTTCTAGCGCAAGTTGGCGCAGCATCATCTCCTGCTCGAGGCTGGCTTGCCTCAGCTCGGCAAGCAGATCTTTCTGCCGTTTCACGTCCGCGCGCTCTTCGGGCGCAAGCGGCAGCTTGCGGAGCTCGGAGATCAGTTCGCGGCTGCGGCGCGATACCTCGCTGTAGCGCGGCGTGCGGATCTGGAGCTGAGGTCGCTGGCCGAGGGCGGTTCCGTTGAGCGACGTCTCGGGTGCTTCGAGCACCCAGCGGATCGCTAGCATGCGGCCGCCCAGATCGAGCGTCGAGAGAAAGCGGTGCCGGCGCGTCCGTTCTGCGACATCGAAGGCCAGCTTGGGTTGGCCCGCGATCTTGGGCAATTCCAACCAGCGCTCATACGACGGCGCGTGCGGAATGACCAGCGACGAAATCGACTCCAGCGGATCGGCGAGCCAATCGGCCCGTCTGGGCCCGCCGAACACATCCATGTAAAGCTCCGCGGCCCGGTGCTCGGGAATAGCTTTTGTGAAGTTGGCCAGCTCGATCATTCCGGCGCGGAACTGCCAGAAGGAGCCTAACCGCTGGTACGTCAGGGCGGCTTGCAGGGCCGGCTCGCCGACGGCCGGGTTCTCCGAGCCGTAGGCAACCAATGCGTTCAGGTAATTCAGCCGGGCGCCGATGCGCCCGGTGGCCATTTCGGTGGGCGTGACAAGCACCGTGGCGGCCTTCAGTCGCGATCTGACCGAGCCGGTAGTCCTCCTCGGCGGCCAAGAGGAGTAGAGTCGCTTGCAAGGGGATCGAGCCGGCGGTCGACGCCCAGGCAATAGCCCGCTCGAGCGGGGCAAACTTTGTCTGCGTGCCGGAGGAAAGGTGCAACGCGGCCGCGGCGCGCAAAGCCTCTTCGACCACCGTCAGATCGCTGTAATGGCCCGCGGCCAGCGAGGCCTGCACGAAGTAGTTTTCCGCCTCGTCGCTCTTGTCGGAGAGCCGGCCGAGCATGAGCAGGGCGTATCCGGTGAGTGGGTGATCGAGCTCGCCGAACAACGCCGCCTGTTTCAGCTTCGGAATCGCTTCGGCTGTTCTACCTTCGAGCGTCGCCACCATACCTCCTTCCACCTCGGCCCAGATTCCGGCCCAGGGGTTACGCACCCGCCCCGAGGTGCCTTCCTGCAGCCTAAGCCGTGTCGTGAGCCACTTGCTGAATGGGTGGTAATCGCAGAGGGGGCCGCCCAGTTCGTGCCAGCGGTAAATGGCCAGGGCAAGGCAGCGAGCGAGCTCCTGCACATAGATCGTCTTGACCGGGAGGCGCTGGGCGGCGGCAGACCGGATGAGGAAGGGGATTTGTCCTCCCATCGTCACCGTAGACGGAAAGTCGGCCGGTGTGGTGCCTCGCAGCCCCCACCCCAACGGCGACGCGTTCAGGTTCTGCGTCACCCTCGGAATGGTGAGTCTTTCAAGCCAATTGTCATTGGCCAAATGAGTGGCCAGCGCAGCCTGGTAATCGAGCAAGGCCGCTGCATAGTTGCCCAACTGATAGCTGCACTCCCCGCGCATCGTGAAATAGCAGATGTCGTCGATCGGCAGGTTGGCCAGACGGATGGCGCGGTATTCGAAGACCCGTGGGTTGTTCAATCCGGCCAGCGCATGCAGAAAGCGATCCGTCGTATTGCCGTTCAGCGGGATCGGCTTGACGAGTGTACTCAGCGTGGCCGCAGCTTCTCGAAACTGGCCGGCCTTGTACATCGTAAGGGCCGCGAAGTAAGGGGCCGCCGGGACGGTAACCCCGGTGATTTGGCCCGTCGCATTCGGTCCGATCACCGACTGCCCCGAAGCAAAGTTCACGCCGGCAAGGAGCCAGATCATCACCGGAACCGCCGTCCGCGGGCAGAAGGCCCTTGGCAGATGCCCAGCGCTCGACATTGCTCACCCCCTTTGCCCCTTGAGTTCAGGAGTTTTACCTCGAGCAACCGCCGCCACAGGGCACCCGCGGGCGCTCCGCTGTGGTCGGGATTCGAAGTGCAAACCCGCGCCGCCCTGCGGCCAGATGCGTCGAAATTGTAGCGCCGACGTCGTCGAGTGGAATTGCGGCGAAGATTAAACTTTCTACAGGTCCGCCGATTCAGCAAACGCGACTTTCAACTCCGGCCCGATCTTGCCACCGCGGGCACAACCGGCAACGCAGCCAACGAGTGACGCGGTCGTCGCCCTTTTTTGGCCACTCCGCCAGGATCCGCGGTGGGGTGAGCGTGCTACGCAGCGCCGGAGCCGCCTATTGCACGTCGATTTGGTCCGTGCTATGCCGGTGGGCATGAGAGCCAACCAAGTCAAGCAAAAGCTTCAGTCCGGCGGCAGATCGATCGGGACGTTCGTCTTTGAGTTCAACACGAGCGGCCTCGGTCGGCTGGCGGCCGGAGCGGGAGCCGAGTTCGCCGTCTTCGACATGGAGCACAGCGGCTGGAGCGTGGAGACCATCCGGACGCTCATCGCCACGACGCGCGTGACCGACATGGTGCCGATGGTGCGCGTGCCGGTGACCGAATACGACTTCATCGCCCGCGTGCTCGACGTGGGGGCGATGGGCATCATGGTGCCGATGGTCGAAAGCGCCGCCCAGGCGGCCACGATCGTCGCCTCGGCCAAGTATCCGCCAGTGGGGCGGCGCGGGGCGGCGTTCGGCGTGGCCCACGACGACTATGCGGCCGGCGACATCGTCGAAAACATGACCTCGGCCAACCGCGAGGGGCTAATCATCGCCCTGATCGAAACCGCAGCCGGCGTGCGGAACGTCGACGAGATCGCCGCGGTCGACGGCATCGACGTCTTGTGGTTGGGCCATTTCGATCTCACCAACTCCATGGGCATCCCCGGCCAGTTCGACCATCCGGCTTTCAAAGAGGCCGTGACCCAGATCGTGGCCGCGGGCCGGCGACATGGCAAGGCCGCGGGCTTCATGGCGGGCAACGTCGCCCAGGGCCGCGACTTCATCGAGCAGGGGTTCCGCATGATCGCCTACGGCGGCGATCTGTGGATTTATCAGACCGCGCTGCGCGAAGGGATCGCGGCGCTGCGGGGGAATCCGGGAAGCAACCGCTGACCCCGGTCCTCGAACTTCATCTTCTGACCAGGCAACCAAGGCGACTTTTCATGGCTAAACTACCCGTCTTCACGCGACCTACCTTCCCCACCACGATCTTTCTGGCAATCGCCGCCGGCTGCGCGCTAGGCGCGGCGGCCGACGATCCGATCATTCCGCCCGACGCGAAACTCGAAAAGCTCTTCGAGTCGCGGGTGCTAACCGAGGGGGTGGCCGCGGGGCCCGACGGAATGATGTACTTCAGCGAGATCACCTTCTCGCATATCGCCCGCGACGAGAAAGGGGCCATCGAGGCCGGGCACATCTGGAGGTTTGATCCGGCGACGGGCAAGACGACCATCTTCCGCTCGCCGAGCGGCATGTCGAACGGCATCAAGTTCGACGCGGCCGGCAACATGATCGTCGCCGAGGGGGCGGACTACGGCGGCCGACGCGTGACGCGCACCGACCTGAAGACCGGCAAGAGCTACATCATCGCCGGACTGTACGAAGGACGCCCGCTCAACTCGCCCAACGACGTCACGATCGACGAGAAGGGACGCATCTATTTCAGCGACCCGCGCTACCTGGGGCACGAGCCGGTCGAGCAATCGATCATGGCCGTCTACCGCATCGACACCGACGGCTCGATCCACCGCATCATCACCGACGCCGGCAAGCCGAACGGCGTGGCCGTCTCGCCCGACCAGAAGACGCTCTACGTGGTGAGCAACGACAACGGCTCGACGGCCATCGAGCAGCTTGAGCGGGGCGACGCCACGCAGCCCGACAAGGTGACGACTCCCCTACGCAAGGGCCTGATGGCCCTGCTCGCCTACGATCTGGCGGCCGACGGCAGCGCGAAATTCCGCAAGGTTCTCGTCGACTACGCCCCCTTCGACGGCCCCGACGGGCTGGTGCTCGACCGCGACGGCAACTTGTACGTGGCCGTGCGGGCGGAGAACCGGCCGGGCATTTGCGTCTATTCACCCGACGGCAAGGAGCTGGCCTACATCAAGACCGAGGTGCCGACGAACGTGGGCTTCGGCCGCGGGAAGGAGAGCAAGACGCTCTACATCACGGCGGGAAAGGGGCTGTACCGGATTAAGACCAACCGCACGGGACACCAGTTGCCGGCGAAGCCATAGGGCGGTGAAGGAGCCTTATAAGCGTCAGCGGTGCCCATCGGTGTTTCTTTGCGCTGACGTTTTGTGACGTGGGGCTACCACCGACTTGCCGCGAAGCGGCACCCGGAGTTTAGCCGTGGGCGGCTGCGCAGCAGCCCAGCCAGGACCAACTCACCCATCGCCTTCGACCAGCCCGCCGGCAACCCACTGCCGGCGGGCCTCGTATACGGCGACCGCCACGGCGTTCGACAGGTTCAAACTGCGCACTTGGGGACGAATGGGTATTCGCAAAAGCCGCTCGGCGTGCTGCTGGGTCACGCTTGGCGGCAGGCCGGCCGATTCGCTGCCGAAGACCAGGATGTCGCCCGGCTGATAGGCCACGTCGAGGTAACTCCGTCGGCCCGACTTGCTGAACAGATAGGGCTCACGGCGACCGAGACGCTCCGTCAGCGCGGCCCAGTCGTCGACAACCTCCCACTCGAGGTGTTCCCAGTAGTCGAGGCCGGCCCGGCGAAGGTAGTAGTCGTCGACGCGAAAACCGAGCGGACGCACCAGCCATAGCTTGCAGCCCGTGGCCACGCACGTGCGGCCGACCGCACCCGTATTGTGCGGAATCTCCGGTTGGTGCAGAACAATGTGCAGGAGTGGTTCGTAGCTCACTACCGCTCGATAACAGGGGGGCCGGCGGCGGTCAAGCGTGCGGTAGCCTATCCCAGCTTCACTAATTAACCACGGTGGTTGATATGGCCGGCGAAAACTTGGACCTGTCGAGCGATCCGCCAGAACCCGGCGGCGGCGCGAGCGCGTCGCGGCCGTTCGTGGGAATCCATTTTGCCTGTTGCGACGTATACACCCGCGTCTACGTCAACCGGAAGGCGACCGCCTACCAGGGGAATTGCCCAAAATGCTCCAAACGCGTCCGGCTGCGAATCGGCCCCGGCGGCACCGACTCGCGGTTTTTCACCGCATATTGAGCCAACGGGATATTGAGCGAACGGGGCCTTTTAGGTAAGGTTCCCGCCGCCCAGCGGCAAACCGGTCTGACGATAGGGAATCTCGCAACGATGGACTACGAAGTCGAGCGCTGCACGCGACGTTGCGCCATAAGCGGCCGCGAGTTGCACGACGGCGAGGAATTCTATTCCATGCTGTCGGCCGACCGGGGCCAGGTCCATCGAACCGATTACGCGGCCGAACACTGGTCTGGACCGCCTGAGTCGGCCGTCGCCTGGTGGAGATCTCGCATGCCGACTCGCGAAGCGAAAAAGGGCCAGCTTGCCCCGAACGAAGTTCTGTTGCAGTTGTTCGCCGAGTTAGAAAACATTCCCGAAAAGGCCGACATGCGCTATGTCCTGGCTCTTCTGCTCGTGCGGCGACGCGTGCTTCGCGAGGAGGAGGTCGAACACGATGAGACGGGGCACGAGGTGATGCGGGTCTATTCGCCCCGCGATGAGAACACCTACCAGGTCGACGTGGCCACGCCCGACGACCAGCGGACGGAGGAAATTCAGGGGGAACTCGCCCGGCTTTTGTACGCCGAGGCGACGTAGGAGGGCGTTTCTGCGCCGTTGCAAGAGTTCGTCTTGCCGCGGCTGCGAATCGCCAGAAACAGCGAAAGGAATCCTCGTGACACGAATCTCGCGACTGGCCCTGCCGATGCTCGTCACGCTGTTCTGCGCCAGCGGGGCGACCTGCCCGCAGTTCGTCAACACCTACGGCGTCAGTCAGCCCCGCATCTTGCCGCCGGCGCCGACCATCACCGACGTGATCACGACGATCAACAACAACAGCGCCAAAATCCAGTCGCTGGCCACCGACGACGCGAAGATCAGCGTCCCCTTCATGCCCTCCGTGCGGGCACACCTTTATCTCGACCGTCCGCGCCGCTTCCGGCTGTTGGGCGAGACGTCGCTGTTCGGGCCCGAAGCCGACCTGGGGAGCAACGACGACATCTTCTGGTTCTGGGTCAAGCGCAACCCGCAGCCGGCCGTGTTCTACTGCCGGCACGACCAGTTCGAGACCAGCCTGGCGAGAAACATGCTCCCCGTGGAACCGGAATGGATCATCGAGGCGCTCGGCATCGTGACCTTCGATCCGGCGGGCCAGTATTCGCCGCCGGTGCAAAGCGGCCAGCGTCGCCTGCGATTCGAGACGGCGGTCGACACGGCGCACGGGCGGATGACCAAGGTGACCGAGGTCGACGAATCGCAGGGGTGGATCGTCGGCCAGCACCTTTACGACGCCCAGCGGCAACTCGTGGCCAGCGCGCTGGCGAGCAACCACGGCCGCGAACCGGCGACGGGCGTGGCGCTGCCGTCCCGAATCGACATCCAGACCCCGGCCACGGCCACGTCGCCGCAGTTCTCCCTGCGGCTGGAGCTCCACAACGTGCGGGTGAACCAGTTGCCCTCCAACCAGGAGCAGCTCTGGACGCTGCCCAGCTATCCGGGCGCCACGCCGATCAACCTGGCCGACCCGAACCTGCGGATGATCGATCCTCGCAGCAACGCCCAGCCGCCCGCCCAACCGGCAGGCCAACGGATGCGCCCGCCGTTGCGGTAGGGCCTGCTCCGGGACAATCTTGGGGTGAGATTCTTTTCGCTCTTTTTCTCTCCCCCACTTCTCCGTCCTGGACCCCGGCACTCCATGTCGGCCAGGAACGGATGAGAGAAGAAATATTGCGGCAGCCTCCTCTCTTGGACGAGCGAGTTCCGAACGTTTTTCCGCGCGCAGGCCTCCCCCCTCTTCCTCTCAAGGACGACTGCGACGAAAATGACCCGGACAGTTTTATTTGAAAACAATGCCGCGGTCGTCTTTCGTTCCCGCGCAAGAGCCCCTTTCGCGGAGCGATAGGCGGCGGCAGGGCGTTTTAAACAAAGCTTAGTGTCCAGTTCAGGAGTTCTACATTTTACGCTGCGGCTAAATGATGATGCACCGAAGTTGAAACTCCCGAACGGGACACGAAATCAGCAGGATTCTTGTCCGGTCCCAGATTGCCCGATTATGCACGAACTAACTCGCGAACTTTTCGTCAAGAACGACTCTAAAATTGTCATGCTGGTGGCCGATGGCCTGGGCGGGTTGCCGCTGGAGCCGGGCGGAAAAACCGAGCTGGAAACGGCCCGTACGCCCAACCTCGACGCGCTGGCCAAAAAAGGAGTGCTGGGCGCGAGCATCCCCGTGCTCCCCGGCATCACTCCCGGCAGCGGTCCGGGCCACCTGGGATTGTTCGGCTACGATCCGCTCAAATACGTGATCGGCCGCGGTGCCCTGGAAGCAACCGGCATCGGGTTCGAGCTGGGTAAAAACGACGTCGCCGTGCGCGGCAACTACTGCACGCTCGACGCCCAGGGGAACATCAGTGATCGTCGGGCCGGACGAATCGCCAGCGAAGAGAGCGCGCCGCTCGCCAAGATCCTGGCCACGGTCAAGATTCCGGGCGTCGAGGTGTTCGTCGAGCCGGTCAAGGAGCACCGTTTCGTCGTCGTCTTCCGCGGAGACGGCTTGGGGGGCCACGTTCACGACACCGATCCGCAGAAGACGGGAGTCCCCCCGCTCGATCCCGTGGCGGCCGATCCGGGCAGCAAAAAGACGGCCGACGTCGCCCGCGAATTCATCCGGCAGTCGCGTGAGCTTTTGCGCAAGCAGCCCAAGGCCAGCGGTTTGACGCTGCGCGGCTTCGCGGCCAAACCCGATCTGCCCAGCTACGAAGAGGTTTATGGCCTGCGGGCGGCGGCCATCGCCGTCTATCCTATGTACAAGGGGCTGGCGCGTCTGGTGGGAATGGAAATCGTCGGCAAGGCCCAGACGTTGGACGAGCAGGTCGGCGTGCTCGAGGAGAATTGGAGCCGCTACGATTTCTTCTTTCTGCACTTCAAATACACCGACAGCACGGGCGAAGACGGCGCGTTTCAGAACAAGGTGAAGCGGATCGAAGAGTTTGACGCCGTCATCCCGCGTGTGACCGCGCTGAATCCGACCGTCTTGATCGTCACGGGCGACCACAGCACGCCTAGCCTGCTGAAAAGCCACAGTTGGCACCCCGTGCCGACGCTTCTCTTCTCGTCTTGCTGCCGCAGCGACGATTGCCAGTCGTTTGGCGAGCGGGAAGCCGTCCACGGCGGGCTCGGCCAGTTCGAGGCCAAGTACCTGATGCTCCTGGCGCTGGCCAACGCCGGCCGGCTGGGGAAGTACGGCGCGTAATGGTCATCGAATGAAGCTGCGTGCGTACGCGACGACCAGCGATAATCCGTCGTCCTCTGGCGATTCCGGCCAATTATAATCTCACTCCATGAAGATCGCCCCGTTTGCTCTCGTCATCGTCGCGGCCGCCGCGCCGCTGTTTGCCCAAGACGCCCCGCTTCCGCCCGACAAGGCGGCGAGCCGGATAAAACTTCCCGCGGGTTTCACGGCGACGCTTTTCGCCGGCGAACCCGACGTGGTGCAACCGATCGCCATGGCGTTCGACGACCGGGGACGGCTATGGGTCGTCGAGTGCCTCTCCTACCCGGACTGGCGGACCGACGGGACAGGCCAAGACCGCGTGGTCATTTTTGAGGACCGCGACGGCGACGGCCGCTTCGACCAGCGGAAGGTTTTTTGGGACGCAGGAGCAAACCTCAGCGGCATCGAACTGGGCTACGGCGGCGTCTGGCTCTGTTCGACGCCGAACCTGGTCTTCGTCCCCGACGCCGACCGCGACGACGTCCCCGACGGCCCGCCGGAGGTCAAGCTCGACGGATGGGACCTCAAGGCCAAGCACAACGTTTTTAACGGACTCGCGTGGGGTCCCGACGGCTGGCTGTACGGGTGCAACGGTATCCTGTCGAACTCGAAGGTGGGCAAGCCGGGCACGCCGGCCGAGCGGCGCGTGGCCATCGACTGCGGCGTGTGGAGATATCATCCGGTCTCGGAACGGTTCGAAGCGTTCGCCCACGGAACGACGAACCCCTGGGGTCTCGACTTCGACGAATACGGCCAGGCATTCATCACCAACTGCGTGATCGAGCACCTGTGGCATGTGCTGCCCGGCGCCCACTACCAGCGGATGTTCGGCCAGGACGTAACGCCGAACGTCTACTCGCTCATGGCGAGCTGCGTCGACCACATTCACTGGGGAGGCGGGCCGTGGCAAAGCTCGCGCGGCGGCCAGGGCGAGCACGATCAACCCGGAGGCGGACACGCTCACTCCGGGGCGATGATCTACCTGGGGGACAACTGGCCCGACGAATATCGGGGCGGCCTGTTCACCTGCAACATCCACGGCAACCGCGTCAACCACGACCGCTTCGAGCGGCGAGGATCGGGGTACGTGGCCCACCACGCCCGCGACTTCTTCTACGCCAACGACACCTGGTTTCGCGGGCTGGCGATCAAATATGGGCCCGATGGCGGCGTGTACGTCAGCGACTGGTACGACAGCGGCGAATGCCACGACTACGACGACGTTCACCGCACGAGCGGGCGCATCTACAAGATCACCTACGGCCAAGTGAAGCCGTACAACGAGGACCTGGCGGCTCTCAGCGACGCGGAACTCGTGGCGAGGCAACTGCACAAGAACGATTGGCACGTGGCGCACACAAGAAGGCTGCTGGCCGAACGTGCCAAGAAGCTGGCTCCCGACGCGCGCGGCAGCCTGCTCAAAATGGCCCGCGAGCACGCCGACGTGACGCGCCGGTTGCGGGGCATCTGGGCGCTGCACTGCGTTGGCGCCGCGACCGACGAGTTTCTCGCCAGCCCCGACGAAGATGTGCGGGCGTGGGCCGTGCGCCTCTCGCTCGAAAATCGCGAAGCCGAGCCCGCCCTTCTCGATAAACTGCAGGCCCTGGCGCAGAGCGATCCTTCGCCCCGGGTACGTCTGGAGCTGGCGGCCGGGCTGCAGCGGTTGCCGCGGGAGGCGCGTTGGCAGATTGGGAGAAACCTGGCCCTTCATGCCGAAGATGGGGCCGACACGAACCTGCCGCTCATGGAGTGGTACGGCGTCGAGCCGCTCGTTTCCGCCGACGCCGAGCGGGCCTTGCGGCTAGCCGCCGACTCGCGGATTGGCGTGGTCCGGCAATACGTGGTGCGCCGTTTCGCGTCGGAGGTGCCGGCGGAGGTGGCGCGGCAGTCGCCCGCCATCATGGAGCCGCTGGTCCGCGTGCTGGACACAATCGAACGGCCCGAGGCCCAGTTCGATCTTCTGCGCGGGGCCTGCGAGGCCCTGGCGGGCCGGCGCAGCGTGCTGATGCCTGCCGGCTGGACGGCGGCCTACCGGCGACTGCTCGCTTCGCCGAGTGAGCCGGTTCGTGAGGAAGCGATGCGGCTTTCCCTCATCTTCGGAGATCGTGACGCCGCCGCCGCGCTGCGTGCCGTCGCGGTCGACGGCTCGCTGGGCGACGAAAAACGCCGCCGTGCGCTGGCCGTGCTGGTACAGCAGCACGATGGAGATCTTCTGCCCGTCTTGGAGCAACTTGTGGCCGAGCCGGCCATGCGAGGTTCGGCGTTACGCGGCCTGGCATCTTATGACGATCCTTCGGTTGCCAAGGTCATTTTGCGAAACTACGGCTCGCTTGCCGGCAGCGAACGGGACGACGCGCTCACGACGCTCGCCTCGCGACCCGCCTACGTTCTGACGCTGCTCGACGCGCTGGAGAAGGGCACCGTGCCGCGAGCCGACGTGCCCGCCTTCGTCTTGCGGCAGCTCGCCGGCATCAAGAACCAACGCGTGGCGGAACGATTGCGACAGGTGTGGGGCGTGGTCCGCCCGGCCTCGCAAGAAAAGACGGCCACAATCGCCCGTTTTCGCGCCTGGCTTCCAACCGACAAGCTGCAGGCAGCCGATCGCTCTCACGGGCGGGCGACGTTCGCCCGTACGTGCGCCGCCTGCCACAAGTTATTCGGCGAGGGGGGCGCCATCGGTCCTGAGCTGACTGGTTCGCAACGGACGAGCGTCGACTACTTGCTGGAGAACCTGGTCGATCCGAGCGCGCTCGTGGGCCGCGACTACCAGATGTCGATCATCGAAACGGCCGACGGCCGCGTGATCAACGGCATCATCGTGGCCGAGGACGCCGCGGTGGTCAGCGTGCAAACCCAGAACGACCGGTTGCTCGTTCCCAAAGATGAAATCGAGACCCGCGAGCAGTCGAATCTCTCGCTCATGCCCGAGGGCTTGCTCGACAAGCTCAGCGAAACGGAGGTGCGTGACCTGATCGCCTACCTCTCAGGCAGTCAGCAGACGGCGTTGCCGCCAGCCGGTGAATGAAAGACGCGTCGTTAAAAGGAACACTTTCGTGCGTCATCGTCGCACAGGGCATCCATCTCGATCTCGACGGCACGGCTCTGGGATCATCTTTTCCCTGGCCTTAGTCGCCGCGCTCGCCTGCCCTGAACCCCGCCTTCTCGCCGACGAGAACTTGCCCGGCGACGTCCCGCCTGCACCTCCCAACGCGAACGCGGTCATTCGCGGGCGGGCCGGACCCTCGGATATTGTGATCACGACGACTGACCGGCTGGCCGGGGCAATCCACTCCCTTACCTGGAACGGCAAGGAGTTTATCGACAGCTTCGATCATGGCCGACAGCTCCAATCGGCGGCCAGCTTCGACTGCGCCAGACCGGGCGAGTTCTGGGCGGAATGCTACAACCCGACCGAGGCCGGCTCGCAAGCCGACGGCGCCGGCGAGAAATCGTCGAGCAAGCTGCTGCGGCTCCGCGCCCAGGATGCCGAGTTGGAAACGCTCACGCAAATGGCCTTCTGGCTCGCGCCGGGCGAAACGTCGTCCGGCAGGCCGGCGCTGAACGAAGCCGTCTTGTCGCGGCACCTGGTCAAGAAGCGCGTTCGCATCGGTTACCAGGAACTGCCTCACATCGTCGACTATGAGGTCGTCTTTACCGTGCCGCCAGGCGAACGGCACAGCTACGCGCAGTTCGAGGCCCTCACCGGCTACATGCCGCCCGAGTTCGGCAAGTTCCTGAAATACGACACGCGCAGCGGCAAGCTGAGCGACCTTGACGACGGTCCGGGAGAACAGTCCTGGCCCGTCGTCTTCGCCACCGCCAGCGGGTCGCATGCGATGGGCGTGTTCTCGCCCGACCAGCCCTCTTCCGGTTTCGAGGAGGCCGGCTACGGCCGCTTTCGCTTCGTGCCCGAAAAGGTCGTCAAATGGAACTGCGTCTTTCGCGTTCGCAACGAGAACGGAATCGCTTCCGGCGATTACCGTTTTCGTGTCTTCGTCGCGGTCGGCACGCTGGAGAATGTGCGGCGGTCGCTTGACTCGCTGGTGCAGAAACTGCGGTAACGGCCACCGTCTCGTCGCTCGGCGGGCACACCGCTCTAGCCCCGATTGGGCTTCTCGGCTAAACAAACGTGCCGTTGTTGCGATTTCTTTCGTCCTAAGGAGCCGGCCCATGTCGACAAGCAGTACCGTGCCAAAGGGAGACGTGCAGCAGTTTATCGATCAGCGCCTGGATGCCATCGATCGTGCCTTGCTCGGATTGCTCCCCCGGCAAGACCGCTTGTCGATCGTCACGCAGGTTGAAACGCGGCTGCGCGAGTTGACCGAGTCCAAAGGGGCGGATACGGCGGCCGAAACGCACGAGCCAAATCTCCGTGAGAGCGCAACGCAAGCCGATGTGCGTTTCGATTCCCGCGCCGAGAAAGTATGGGCCGGTCTTCGCCCGCGACGCTCGGCAACCGGGCGAAGAGGCCGCCGGGCACACCGCAAGCTGTCGCGTCTGGCCGTCTCGTCGGGCGTGCTGGGAATCGTCGCGCTGGCGTTGCTGTTTGCCTTCCCCATCTCGTACCTGGCGGTGAGCTATGTCGGCGTGATGGATGTAGCCGCCGAGGTGCTGCTGGGAACGCACGTCGCGGCAGTGGCTCTCGGCGGCACGTTAGCAGTCGCGCTGAGCATCGCCGGGCTGGTGAGCCTTCAACGCGCTCGAGGAGAGGTGGCCGGCCACGGCTGGGCCATCACGGGCCTGTCTACCGGTCCGCTGCCGATGTTTGTGGGTGGGCTGATCGTGCTCGTCGTGGGCCTGCAACTACTGGCGGCCGACCCCAGCAGCGCGCCGCAGGTCACCACAACCAGCGTGCCGGTCACGGTTCCTCCGCCCGCTTACTGCGCGTCGGCCCCACCCTGCGCGGCCCCCGGGCCGATGCCCGTCGCGACCGTCGTGCCGTCAGGATACCCGGACCCTGTCCTTTCTCCTGTGGCAGGTTATCCGGGCAGCGCCGCGGAAGGGATCGCAGAGGCACCGCCTGAGGCTGACGCCCCTCCCGCTCCGATTGGCGACCTCGATTCGGCCTTCCCCGTCGAGCGGACGGGCCGTCTTGTGCCGGCCGACGACGAACCGAACGTCGATGAACCGCCGCCTCAGACTCGTTGACCTATCGGCAGGAATTCTGCATTTTGTGCTCCGATGTTTCACCGGGAGCCAACGGCGACCGCGGGGACGGCGCCGTCGGCTTGCGCGCAGACTGCGCCCACACTAACCCGAAGCGTGAGAGCGTGAGCGAGGGAAGTTGCGTCTTGCTCCTCGCTTACGCTTCGCGCTTTGTGTGGGCCGATGAATAATCCGGCTCTAGGTGATGGCCCTCATTGTGCGCGCGACACGGTGGCAAATATCATAACGAGCAGCCGCAAGGACGAGCTCGCACGCGCTTGGCCAATCGTTGCCATGAGTCTTTGATGACATACGGCTCGTGTGTGCCGCGACAACTGGACGAGCCAACCCACGCGAGGGCCGTATGAAGCGTTCGCTGATCGAGGTCAACGACCTGATGCAGCGCGGCTACGTTTACCGACTGACCGAACCCGCCGGCAAGAACTTCCATCCCGACTTTCGGCCCCAACTGACTCCCAAGCAGATGCTTGAGCTGGGCGTTTTCGGCGGCAAATACATGACCGACTGCGCGGCCGAGTTCCCGGACGATTGGTTCGACAGCGCGAAACTCTGCCACGAGCGGCATGATCCCGAGCTGAACTATTTCGGTATCAACGCGTCGCAGCCGCTTTCCGTGTGGCGGGCCAAGGGCTGGATCTATCACGAGGATCCGCGCGGCTGGTTCCAGTGGTACTGCCGCTACTTCCTGGGCCGGCGCTGCGACGACGACGCCAGGCAGATCGGCCGCTGGCGGGCGATCCGCCGCCACCTGGCGCAGATCGAAAAGCACTGCCGCCGCGGCGACCTCTCCTGCCGCCGCAAGCAGCGACAAGCCCTACTCCATTGGGCCTACGACACGAGAAAGGTGTAACCGTCTTTCCTGCGGTCAGCACCACTTGGTCGAGTCCGTTTTGCTTCCCCGCTTGACGCAAAAGACGTTTTGTCTTAATGTATGGATAAGACATTGCGTCTTTAATCCGGATCGTTCGGCAATCCGTTCGGTCCGGCGGTTCACCGTCTGGCGGGCGGCAGGACTGGCGGCGCTGGGATGCGAGAGGTTCCGCGTCGAGGGGGCGTCTAAATGATGACTGTCCCAACCCCTTGAAAGCGAGGACCGATGAACGCAACGAACGACCGCGCCGGCGGGCGGCGCCTGGAAGCGCTGTCGCTCACCCTTCTTACCGTTCTGGCCGTCGTGGCGGCCGTCGTGTTTCCCGCGCGCAAGCGCGACGTTTCCTTGCGAGAACGAGACCTCGTCGTTTATTTCCAGGCGCACCAATTATTTCAGCGCGATCCCGAACAACTGAGCGAGACCCAGTTGGACGACGTCAAGCGGTGGTGTCGCTGTCTGCAGCTCGCCGCCCGGCACGAAACGTCCGGCCTGGAGAGCCTCGACGACGACGAACGCCAGTTTGTGGTCCGTACGCTGCATGCGTTCTGTCCCGATCTGGATGAGCTGCCCGGATACCGTCGGATCTACGACTCGTGTCGCGCGGGGCTCAACGCCGGCGTGCCCCCCACGGTCGCCACGAAGCGAGAGTTGCGCTCGCACGGCCGACCGGTCCTGCTAGAATAGGCGGCTTCCTCCGGACGGGAAGAGGTGAGAAAATGTTGGTGCCGGTGTTGCTGATCGGTTTAGGCTGCGCGCTGCTGGGCGTCGCAGCCTGGCTCTACCGACTTATATGCGACGAAATCTGATGGGGCCTAGCAACTGATGGGGCATCGTGCGGCTGGAATGACCCCCGGTTCAGTCCCCTCCCTGCCAGTAGGTGAAGCCGGGGCGATCGAAATGGGGATACAGTGAAAAGCCGTACAGGCCGGGGTTGAAGCCGCCGTCCCAGTAGCCGTACGACATGCTGGCGCCGTGCCCTTGGTACTGGTTGGTCAGATAGGCGGCGCCGCCGCTGCTCAAGCCCCGGCCGAGCAGGCTGTTATCGACGTGGGGATTCGGGCGCGGATAAACGTCGAGCGGGTAGGAGCCTCGCCGGCGGGCGCCCACGGGCTGGATCGTTTCGCCCCGCGGTTTTCTCGTCGGTCCAACGCCCCAATACCCGTTACCAGGAAAGGCAGCGGATGCCTCCCCAACGCAGGCGACGAGCACGGTCGCCGCCAGCAGAAGCGATGCGAGTCTCATCCCGGCACCTTTGTGAAACGTCTTTTCTGATCGAGCGTGTCGCAAACCCGGTTTGCTGGTGGTGCTCGTCCTCTTTATCGGCCCGAATCCGGCTGGCGAACCAGGAAATCTGTGCCGGTTCTTCCGACGCGAAAGACGCGTCCGCTCGGTGAACCCGCGCGCCCGCCGCTCCGACGAACGGCTCAAAAACGCCAGACTCCTCACGAGCACACCGCGTCGACCTCGATCTCAACCAGATGATCGGGGTTCACCAGCCGGCGAACCTCGACCATCGTGGCGGCCGGATCGATCCCGCGGAAGAACTCGCCGTGAGCCCGGCCGATCTCGGCCCAGCGATCGATGTCGGTCACGAACATCCGCGTGCGGACCACGTCCGCCAATCTGGCCCCGACGCCGGCCAAAGCCGCTTCGATCTTGCGCAAAATGAAAGCCGCCTGCTCGTAGGCGTCGCCGGGAGCCACGGTGGTGCCGTCGCTGTTGGAGGCCGTCGTGCCTGAGACGAAAACGTGCGGTCCGACTCGCACAGCCCGCGAATAGCCGACGCTCTTTTCCCAGGGGGTGCCCGTTGAAACCGTCCGTCGTTCCATAATTTTGTCTCCGGGGAGATGGCGGGTACTCTTTTGGTCACCGTGAATGGACGCAGTTATGCCAACCGCGCAAGCAGCACGACGAGTGCCATCAGGGCCAGCGTCGGCCAGCGAATGCGGTAGGCGCATAACAAGCTGACGCCGGCCAGGCACCAAACGTAGTAGCCGACCAGAAAAAAATCTCTGCTCTTGTCGTTGATTGACAAACCGCACATGGCTGCCACGGCCGTCGCCAGCACGGCGCCGTAGAGCCGCCCTTTGTCGTGTTGCAGCCGCCAAAGAAGAAAGGGCGATCCCAACAAAAGCGCGTTTCCGAGCGTGAGCCAGGCGTACAACAGAATTCCGCGCCACGTGGCCGATGCTTCGCTAACGGGCGGGTCGATGACGAGTTGCCCGCACATGGCGGCCGCCTGCCAGCCAGGAACGCCTTGGTTGCCGCATCCCCTCACCGCGGGCAGAAAAAGAGACATCGCCAGCAGCATCCAGCCCGCGCCAAACAATCGAGTTCGCCCCGCGCCTCTCTGGCAGCCTTGCAGGCGTCCGCAGCAGTTCAACGCGCCGACGGAGAAGGCCACGGCCGTCATGGTCCAGCCCGCAAGTTGGCTGACGGCCAAGCCGGCAATCGCCGCGGCCCAGGTGACCAGCGCGAAGACCGCTTTCAGGTCGAACTGCGGCGGCCGCGCGTTGGTCGAGTGGTTTCCTGGTTGCATGTCCGCCGAACCTAGAGCCAAGCTGGTTCGTTTAGTACTACAGCGCCCTTTTTATTGATCTTTTACGCTTGGCTCGGGCTCGTCGTTTGGCGTGGCACTCAGCGGCGATGCGGTTGCGTTCCTGCCGCCATGCGGACCAGGCAAGGATTTCGCGCTCGTCCCACCTGCGCAGGTCGAGCAGATGCCGCAAGAGGGCGCGGACTTCGGGTACGGTCATTTGAGGCTCTTTTTTCCCCCAACCGCTCCTTCTGTTGAGCGAGGAACCACAGGGCCAGCATCGACAG
>DASZPH010000021.1:0-2583 GCA_035550375.1 Pirellulales bacterium
GGCGGTGGGGAAGCTCGAGGTCGGCAAGGGCACCGAGCCTGGCGTGGTCCAGGGTCCGCTGATCAACCTGGCGGCGGTGGAGAAGGTCGAGCACCACATTGCCGACGCCGTGGCCAGGGGGGCGAAGGTCGCGGTCGGCGGCCGCCGTCATCGCCTCGGCGGCACCTTCTTCGAGCCGACGGTGCTGACCGGGGTGTCGCAGGACATGCTGATCACCCGTGAGGAGACCTTCGGTCCGGTGGCGCCGCTCTACCGCTTCCATGACGAGGCCGAGGCGATCCGCCTCGCCAACGACACCGAGTTCGGGCTCGCCGCCTACTTCTATGCCCGCGACATCGGCCGCATCTGGCGGGTCGGCGAGGGCCTCGACTACGGCATGGTCGGCATCAACGCCGCGACCATCTCGACCGAGCTCGCCCCCTTCGGCGGCATGAAGCAGTCCGGCGTCGGACGCGAGGGATCCCACTACGGCGTCGACGAATTCCTCGAAGTCAAATACATGCTCATCGGCGGGCTCAACAAATGAGCGTCTCAACCTGACGGCTCATCCCGCCTCAGTCGCCATCGGCAGGCGCAGCCATCGGAAACGTCGGAATTGCAGCAAGATCGGTGACCCATGGCTGCGATGAGCGAGACCAAATCTGCGATCGTGGTGTTAATTCCGCGCGCTGCCTGATCGTCCCTACCCGTATCGCGTAGGCCTTCGGCCCTTCCCCGAGGTTGCTGGAACAAATCGGCGTTCCGCATTCAGGGCAGAAGTACAGTTGCCGCCGGCTGCCGCTATCGTTGGTCTTGACATAGACCCGAGGGACGCCCGACAGCACAAAAGTCCCGTCCTCCGCGAATGCCAGTGTTCGAAACGCCGACCCCGACAAAGACTGGCAGTCGGTGCAGTGGCAGATGAGGACTGTCCCCGGATCGATTTTCGCGGTGTAGCTCAGGCGACCGCAGTGGCAGCGTCCGTCGATCTGCATGAAATCCATCTCCGTCAGGCCACTCAGATGTCAGCAGCACCAGCGTCAGGTTGCTTTGGGAATAGCATGCCGAAATTATTTGCAAAATATATTTATCATGTTAATGTTCTTGCGGTATCGGAGCAGTGCCGCAAGCCAATGTTTGCGCGCCGGCTGCTCCGAAGACTTCCCGACAAAAGGAACGACGATGGACTCGGCCGTGCGCAAGCTAAAAGCGACAGAGTATCAGGGCAGCGAAAAGAACGTCGACGACAACCGCGTCCTGTTCACCGGCGGAAACGTTGAGATGCGCCTCAGCGAGGCCGATGACGATTCCAATTCCTCGCTCGTGAGCCTCTGGCGAGTCCTCTATTCGCCCTGCGGACCGGGACATGTCCTGTACGTGAAAAGCGAACTGACCGAGAACCGCTGGAACATCTACGCCGACAACGTACCTCTGGCGCGCATGGTGCAAGAGACGGTACAGGGTATGCTGCGCGGCGACCTGAAGGACACATCCATTCCCGTCTCGGACGCCGTCTTCAGGAAGACTGGCGATACGCGCGAAGCCTTGACGGAACACGTGGAAGGCAACGGCAACAGGATCGCCATGACGTGGAGCCAGTTTGGCAAGCCTATTCTGGTGCATTCGTACCCCAATCAGCCGCCACTGGCCCGACCCTACGGCGTGTGTGCGGTCATCTTCCCAGCATCGGCGGCCCAATTGACGATTAACGGCAAGACGGCGAAGGGACGAGCCTGGCCACGCGAACGCATGGGCCGTCCATTCAGCACCTGCCTGGTCGGACTGTCGGAGAGCTGGACGGCACCCGAATAAGGCGAGACGACGCCAGCGGTCCGCATGGCTGCCGGCGAGGGTGAGATTGGTGGGCCCGGCAGGACTCGAACCTGCAACCAGCAGAGTGCTCAACAGATCTATGGGAATGAACGCCCGATCCAGGATTGTGGGGCCTGCAGTTCGATGCGAGGCTCTAAGCCTCCTGGTCATCCGGAGACACCAGGTCACCTCTCTAGGGAGACCTCCGGGTTGACGACGTTCATTGGTTGCCCATCAACGAAGGCAACGATCTGATCGACCGCCACGGCGAACATCGCTTCATAGTTCGAACGTTCGACATAGCCGAGATGGGGGGTGCAGAGCGCGCTATGCAGTTTGAGCAAGGGATGATCGCCGGCAACTACCGGTTCTTCTTCAAAGACATCGACTGCCGCTCTGCCCGGCCTTCCGAGGCGTGGTCCCGCCACGAGAGCGCCCGGCTCGATGATCCCCGCCCGGCTCGTATTGACCAGCAGGGAATCGGGTTTCATGCGGGCCAGATCACTTGGCCGCACGATGCCTGCCGTTTCACGGTTGAGCGGAAGATGCAGGGATAAGATGTCAGCGGACGCAAAGAACTCCTCGCGGCTTGCGGCCGACACGAACCCGGCCGCGCGGGCTGCAGCCATGGACTTCTCGCGCCCCCAACAAACTACGTTCATGCCAAACGCGCGGCCTATGTGAGCCATCTGCGAACCAATGCGGCCATAGGCGTAGATACCCAGGGTCGCTCCAGCGAGGCCAACGCCGATTGTCGTCTGCCAGCGGCCCTGCTTCAGGGCCTGAACTTCC
>DASZPH010000022.1:0-102122 GCA_035550375.1 Pirellulales bacterium
TGCTGGCCCGTGAAATCGGAATCGCTGGCCCACACCCTTTCGCCGTCTGGATTGGTGCGACCGTCGGAGCAGCATTTGGTATCACAGGATGGTTGATTCGGGGACACTTCAAAAAACGGTCGTGACGCTGCCCGCTTTTCAAGCACCTGACAAAATGTGAGACGATTTTCTGTTTTTGTTTGACAGCCACGCAAAAGGCATCACTACCCGGAGCCGCTGCGTCTTGACAGGCAGAATCGAAGCGAGTTGCGCCCCCACCGGCGGTCGGCGCGTCGGTCGAAGTGAAAATCTGCTCTCCCGCCCACGCTTTTTCTTGAAGCTGGCGATGAACGGCGTTGAGACGCGCCGATTCGAGTCGCCGCGGCGCGTTCGGATTATAATGGCAGCGAACGATTTGCGCCTGTTTTCCGATTGTGAGGCTGCCATGAAATCGCTTCGTGTCCTCCTCGGCGTGCTAGCCGTCATGTTTCTTCTGGCCTCGCTGCGGGGCTGGGCGGAAGAGGAATCGCCGACCGGCACGGAAGCGAACCCGTCGGAGGTTGCCGAAACAAAGGTCCGACCGACGACGCACGGGGCGCCCGTCCAAGAGCCGTCCCGCGAACTGCAACGCACGCTCTTGCAGAAGATGAAAAGCAAGAAGCCCGCGATTCGCGTGGCCGCCGTCCGTGAGCTTGCCGAATTTCCGACGGCCGAAAGCGCCCGCTTTCTCGCTCAGCATGGGCTCGGCAGCGATCACGGCGACGTGCGGAAGGCCGCCTACGACACGTTTCTCGAACTCAACGAGCAGGAGCCCGTCGCCGGTTTTCTGCTCGACACGGTCGCGCGGGAAGCGAAACGGGCCTCGCCACGCGGAAACGTTTGCGGCATGCTGGCCATCGCGATGGCCTCCAGTGACGAGGGCATCGAGCGCCGCGCCCTTGACGTTTTTGACCAGGCGGCCAGCCGGGCACAAGCCGGCGTAGCGTTGGTTCTGGCGATGGTCGACGAGTTGGGAGGGGTCGGCGACGAAACGAGCGTCGACACCCTGATGAAGGTATCCAAGCGTCCCGTCTTCCAGGACCGGTTCGCCATTCGTCGGGCCGTGGTGCAGTCGCTCATCAAGATCACCCTTCCCAAATCGACCGACGCGCTGGTGGCGCTTTTGACCACGGCCACGGGCGAAGTGCGCGGTGATATCGTGCGGCATCTTACGGCGACCAGCGGCCAGAAGTTCGGCCTCGATCCGCCCGCCTGGGCCGCCTGGTGGAAAAAGAAGCAGGGCAAGGGTGGAGGCGCATCGGGTAGCCTTGCCGATGGCATCCAGTGGAAATCGAGCTACTACGGCCTGCCGATCTATGCCGCCCGGCTGGTGTTCGTGCTCGACACGTCGGCCAGCATGTCCGGCGGACGCATCCTGGCCGCCAAGCGAGAGCTTTCGACCGCCATCGCCAGCTTGCCGGATGGGACGTATTTCAACGTGCTCGCCTTCGATATCGGCGTCTGGCCCTGGTCGGCCCAACTGATGCCTGCCTCTGCCAGCAACAAGGCGGAGGCCGTCGCCTGGGTGCAATTGCGGCCGCTCGGTTCGCAAACGGCCTCCTACAACGCCTTGGACGCCGCCTTCGGCTTCGACGCCGAAGCGATCTATTTCCTGACCGACGGCCAGCCCGCCGGCGGCACGATCGACAACCCCCTGCAGATCATCGAGGTGCTGAGCCGGCTCAACCAGACGCGACGGCTGACGATCAACTCCATCGGCGTCGACGTGGGACTCCCTGGTCCAGCGAATCCCTTCGATCTCTTTCTGGCCGGCCTTGCCGCCCGCAACTTTGGTGAGTATCGGCGTGTGGACCAATAGCCGAGCGGCACACGTCCGTGTACGGGCGGGCTTCGTGTTGATCGGCTCCAAGATGGCCTGCGAAAGTAGCCCCGTCACTCCGTGAGGGGAGGCGGCCGCTTTCTCCGCCGCAGACCGTCGGAACTGCTGTGCCGCTCGCCACTTGCTTTTCGCAAGCTCAGCGGCGACAACGGTACGATGTTGTTTTTCGTCGTTTACCACTCCTGATGCCGTCATGCTTTCCGTCGAAACTCAGTCCTCACTTGCCGACCGTCTGCGGCAGATTGTGGGTACCGACGGCGTCCTCTCGACGCACGGCGAATTGCTCGTCTATGAGTGCGACGGCTTCGTCATCGAGAAGAACTCCCCCGACATCGCCGTTTTTCCGCGCACGACCGACCAGGTTCGCCAGATCGTGCGGCTGTGCAACCAGCAGGGCGTGCCGTTTTTGCCGCGCGGAGCGGGGACGAGCCTGGCAGGCGGCTGCCTGCCGGTCGGCGGCGGCGTGATGATCGTGCTCACGCGCATGAAGGAGATTCTGGAGATCAATCTGCGAGACCGCTATGCGGTCGTGCAGCCCGGAGTGGTGAATGTCTGGCTGACCCAGGCGCTTAAGGGAACCGGCTACCACTACGCTCCCGACCCGTCGAGTCAGGGGGCCTGTACGATCGGCGGCAACGTGGCCACGAATTCGGGCGGTCCGCACACGCTTAAATACGGCGTAACCGTGAACCATGTGCTGGGCCTCGAGGTCGTACTGGCCGACGGCTCTCTGCTGCGCTGCGGCGGACCTGCCGAGGACAACCCGGGGCTCGACCTGACGGGCACGATCGTCGGCAGCGAAGGGACGCTCGCCATCGTGACGCGAATTTGGGTGCGGCTGACCCGCGACCCGCAGGGCGTGCGTACCATGCTGGGCGTCTTCGAGTCGGTCGACGACGCCACGAACGCCATCAGCGAGATCGTTGCCGCCGGAATTGTGCCGGCGGCCCTGGAGATGATGGACCAGGGCATTTTGCAGGCGATCGAGGCCGCCTTCCATTTCGGTTTTCCGCTCGACGCCCAGGCGATTCTCTTGATTGAGGTCGACGGGTTGGAAGCCGGGCTCGACGAACAGCGCGACCGCATCGTCGCGCTTTGCCAGGGGTCGGGCGCGCGGGAGGTCCGCCAGGCGAGCAGCCCGCAAGAACGACAGTTGCTGTGGAAATCTCGCAAGCAGGCCTTTGGGGCGGTGGGCCGGCTGAGCCCCAGTTACTGCACGCAGGACGGCGTCGTTCCGCGCACGAAGCTGCCGCACATTTTGCGGCGGATCTACGAGATCGGTGCGAAGTATCAACTTCGCACGGTGAACGTGTTTCACGCGGGCGACGGCAACATCCACCCGATCCTGCTGTTTGACGAGCGCGACGCCGACCAGGTCAAACGCGTGCTTGCCGCCAGCGAAGAGATTCTTGACGAGTGCCTGGCATGCGGCGGGAGCGTGACCGGCGAGCACGGAATCGGCGTAGAAAAACTCGGCTTCATGCACAAGATGTTCACCGCTGACGACCTGGCCGTGATGGAACGGCTTCGGCTGGCATTCAATCCCTCGAACAGGCTCAGCCCCGGAAAAATGCTCCCCACCGCCGCGGGTTGCGGCCTGGAGCAACGGCATCCGGGCCGGCGGGCGGCGCTGTAACCGATGAGCATTTTCGACAAACTCGAGCCTCGCTTTCGCCACTGGGCGATCCCGAACCTCACCTTGATGCTCGTGATCGCCCAGTGCATCGGCTTTGTGCTGCTCACGGCCATGCCCCACAAGTATGAGCTGATACCTCTGCAAATGTCGCTGGTGGCTCAAGGTGAGTTCTGGCGGCTGGGCACATTTTTCTTCATGCCGGTCACCACCCACCCCCTGTTTTTCTTGTTCGGCATCTACTTCTTTCACCTGATGGGGTCGACGCTGGAGGCCAACTGGGGCGATTTCCGCTACAACCTCTACATCGGCATCGCCACGCTGGCGACCTACGCGGTGGGGGTTCTCTATCCCGACCAGGTGCTCACCAATGGCTTCATCGGCGGCTCGGTGTTTCTGGCGTTCGCCTACCTCTACCCCGGCTTCGTAATCGTTTTGTTCTTCATCCTGCCGGTGCAGATCAAGTGGGTGGCGCTCGTGACCTGGATCGGTTATTTCCTGGCGCTGGCCTTCGCTCCCTGGCCCGACAAGGCGATGGTGCTGGCCGCGATTTGCAATTTCCTGCTCTTCTTCGGCCACGAGATCTTCTGGCGGGCGTACCACCACAAGCGACGCATGGAATGGGACGCCCGGATGCTGGCCAAGCGCGATCAGCCGTTTCATAACTGCGCGGTCTGCGGCGCCAACGAGCGAACGCATCCTAAGATGGACTTCCGCTACTGCACGAAGTGCGAGGGCAGCTACGAGTACTGTGGCGACCATCTGCCCACGCATGAACACGTCGTGAAGACGGGCGCCGAGGCCGCGCCCTCGCAGGCGTCTGTGGCGAACGCCGGCAAGTCGGACGGAGGCTCATGACGTCCGGCCCTTCCCCCTTGCCGCTGGCCTCGACCGTCGAGCCGGCCACGCAAGACGAGCTCGTCGCCCAGATGCGAGACGCGTACGAATCGGCCACGCCGGTCTACCCGATCGGCGGCGGCACGAGCCTCGATTTCGGCCCGCCCGCTAAGGAAAAGGGGCTGGGCTTGCGGCTGGCCGCGCTCAACCGTGTGGTGGATTATCCGTCTCGCGATATGACGATCACGGTGGAGGCGGGCGTCACGATGGTTGCACTCGCGGCCGAGTTGGCACGTCAGGGTCAGCGCCTTCCCGTCGACGCGGCCCAGGCCGAGCAGGCGACGCTGGGCGGCACGATCGCCACCAATTTCAGCGGCCCGCGGCGATTCGGTTACGGAACGCTGCGCGACTACGTGATCGGCATCAGCGCCGTGGACGGTCGTGGGACGCCCTTCAAGGCGGGCGGGCGAGTCGTGAAGAACGTGGCCGGCTACGACCTGTGCAAGCTTCTCACGGGCTCACTCGGCACGCTGGCCGTAATCACCCAGGCGACGCTCAAGGTTCGACCCGTGGCGGAAGCCACGGCATTTGCCGGCCGCGCCCTTCGTAGTTGGGACGAGGCTGAAAAGCTGCTCTCCTCGCTCGTCACCTCTCGCACCACGCCGGCCGCCGTCGAGTTGCTGCGCGGACCGCGTTGGCAAACGGAAGGGTTGCTGGCCGCCGCCTCGACGCACGCGGGTGGCATCCTGGTCGGTTTCGAGGGGAGCAAGTCTGAGGTCGACTGGCAGATCGAGCAACTTTCGCGTGAGTGGCGTGAGCAAGACGCGGCGGTTGACGTCGCGCGCGACGAAGCCGCACATGCCATTTGGCGGCAGCTTGTCGAGTTCGCCGCGGTCGACGCGCCGCTGGTGCTGAAGGTCAATGTCCGTCCCAGCGCCGTGACCGGAATGCTGAAATTGCTGGCGGAAATCGATCCTCGCGTCTCGCTTCAGTCGCACGCCGGCAACGGAATCGTCATCGCGGCCTTGTCGGAGTTTTCGCCCAACGACGCCAGCCGGGTCCTCATACGGCAATTGCAACCCGCGGCCGTGGCAGCGGAGGGCAACGTGGTCGTCTGGTCGTGCCAGGCCGAAGAGCTGACCCGCCGGGCCATCTGGGGAGCCGCGCCAAGCGACGCCCCGCTGATGCGCGCCGTGAAAGAGCAATGCGATCCCAAGGGATTGCTCAATCGGGGGCGGTTCTTGTACGGCGTTTGAGCCTGGCGCGGGTTATTCCGAGCAAGCGAGGTAAGCGTCGACCGGGGCTGCAAGTCGGTGTGAGCCCTCGCCCACCCAAAGGATGGCGGCCTGCGTTGGCGCAATCGGCTCGACGCACCTGCTCGCGAGTCTAGAATCATGGAGATCCATTGTCCATCGCTTGGATCTCACATGGTCGCCCCAGTTCTAATCATCATTGGGTGGCTTGTCTAAACCGCATCAAGCAGCCCCCACAACTTCAGATGCTCCGCTCGGCCTATGATTGACTGGCGCCAATGTCGTCACTTCGAGAGTTGAGTGAGCATGATCTTGCAGCCGTGGGACCGACCACCGCGCGAGCTGGGGTCGGTCACATCGACAGAATGCAGTTGGGCTCGCCAAGGACATCGAGGCATTAGCGTGTCGTGCCGACGTCGTCGAAAGGGCGACATGATAATGCAGAGGTTGTAGGCGGCGCTAGATTTTATCCTTTGCTTCATTCCAGAATCCAACAGCGCCGTCACAGAAACCCCGCGCGAAAGTTGAGCAGTCACCCGGTTTCTCCGGCAGGCCAACCCTTACCGGCCAAAACTGCCGAAGAACGGCGGGGACTTCCGTGCGTCGATCGCGCAGCTCAATCCCTGTGACGGCTAAGGCAATTCTCTTCATGATTTCCTTGCTACCGGATGACCAATTATCGCGAGCCTCGTCGCAAAATCGCTCAAGCCTGTCTAGCTCCTGCGGGGTTGCGGTAGCCATCGCCCACCGCCGTCCCCACTGATAACCGGCCTCAAAGTCCTGAGGGTTCTCGCTCGTCGGTGGCAGATTTTTTAGGCGCCGAAGTCGCTCAATCGCGTCATCAAACTGTGGCATCTCGGACATTGCGCGCTCACTTTCTCGTTTAGACGACTCAGACAGTTTCCTTTCAAAAGCGTCGCATGCGACCGCTGACCAGTTCACCCCCGATACTTGCAGCATTCGCTGCTTGAGGTTATGCGGTACGGTAATCGTCGTCCGTACGTATTGGCTCGGTTGGTCAGGCATTTGGCTGGTCTCCTGTCGCTAGAAGACATTTTATGCATTGGTATTTACTTAGTCAATACAGAATTCGATCGCTTTTGCGAATTCGAGCTTTCGCACGTCGGCGGAAATTGCATCTGTCACATCGACCGAGATCCAACGATGCAAGTCAAGTGTGTCCGGCGAATAAGCAGGCCTGTTGCCCGCGAATTGCTATCTACCGACGTCACTCACATCGTGGGGGCCATCGCCAGAGCTATTCGGCCCTTCTACGCAACGCTGCGTGAACGGCTGTCTCCCGCGATCACTCCGCGGCGGCGAGGGCCAGTTCTTTGGCCACAGCTTCGATGTGCTCGGAAGAAATGGCTGGCTGCTCTTCGGCAAAGCCGACGAGCAGGGCCAGATCGCAGAGGCGGTTGATGCGGCGCGGAACGCCGCGCGTGAGAAGAAACAGCGTTTCGAGCGCCGATGGCTCGAAGACCGTGCCCGTGGCGCCCGCCACCGTCATCCGGTGCGAGACGTAGCTCATCGTCTCTTCGATCGTCAGGGGACGGATCAGGCACTTCGCCCCCAAGCGCTCGTCGAGGTGGGGCATGCGTTCCAGGATCGGCAGCAAGGTTGGCTGGCCGACCAGCAAGAGCGTTGAGAGGGGGCGGCCGTCCGCTTCGAAATTCAGGAGCAACCGCAGGGTGTCGAACGTGCGGCTGGTGTCCAGCATCTGGGCGTCGTCGACGACCAGCACGGTGTGGCGGCCTTCAGCACGGCGCTGGTGCAGTTCGTGCTCGATGTGGGCCACGTTTTCGGCAATCGACGCCGGGCTGTTCGCGGGCGCTCCCAGCTCGGCGGCGAGGTAGGCCAGCAACTCGCCAGCCGGCATCTGGGGGAAGCGCACCTGCACGACCGGTTGAAACTTCTTGGGCAACTGCTCGGCGAGTAAGCCCACTAGCAGGCTCTTGCCGGTGCCCGATGAGCCGGTGAGCAACGCGGCCGCATGCTCGTGTTCGATCGCGTATCGCAGCTTGAGCAGGGCGCCCTGGTGGCCTTCGCTTGGGTAATAGGCCCGCGTGTTGGCACCGCTCTCGAAAGGCCGCTGATTCAGGTTCCAATACGCTTCGTACATAGCTGGTTCCGTTTTTGTGCCGTGCCGCGGCCCTCGAAGCGGCCGCACATGTTTCACGCCAGGTTGTTAAGCAGGCGGTGCGCCCGCGCCGCAAAAATTCTCCACAACGGCCCAATGGCTGACGCCAAGCTGCCCAAGTTTTCGTCCTACCGCATGTGCCTGTTCCGGCCGGCAGTGCCGCACGTCGCGCACCACGACGGCTGCGTCGATCTGCGTCTGGCCGAACAAGGCTTCGTGGCTCGTCTGGTCCGCCTCGCCCAGCGGGCCGGCGTCGACGCACACGACCTCAAAGTCGGTTTGCAATCGTTTGATCAGCTCATTCAGGCATTTTCCCGTGCCGTCCAACTCCGATTCGGAGACCGGCCGTTTGAGCGGAACGAGGGTCAGGCGATCGCGGAGCGATTCGATGAGCGCCTCGCCCGGCGGCAGTTCGCCGGTAAGACTCGTTTCCCAACCGGCCTCGACCAGCATACCCAGGCGGGACGCGAGTTGTGGCTGTTGAACATCGGCGTCAAGAATGGCCACCCGCACGCCTCTGCGGGCCAGGAAGCGGGCCACCAGCAGGGCGATGCTCGTGCGCCCCTCGCCGCGCCGGCATCCGCTGACGATCAACGTGCCGCGACTGTCCGGCAACAACTCGCTCACAAGCGCGCCGAGCTGGGACGAGTTCTTGAGCAGGGAGGTAACCGCCTGCGGCCAGTCGAATCGCTCCACTTCAAATGCCGGGGTGAGATCGCCAGACGGGCCCAACCAGCTTTCGGCTGCTTCTGGCGGGTCCTCCGCGGGCGCCGTCGCGTCGGCATCCGCAACGATCGTTGGAATGGCGGACGATTCCAAAGTTGGCGTTGCTTCGGCAGGCGCTCGATCGTCTGCGGCCGTATCGTCGGCCGGGGGATCGACGCCGGCGGTCGCAAGCGTTGCCTCCTCCGGCTTAGAGGGCTCGGGAGTCAACGGAATGTGGGGCGCGCCGGCGCCCCGTCGCTGGTAGGCCTTGATAAAGGCCTTGTTGAGGGTGCTCATCGTCGTGGCTCGTGAAGATTAGTCTCGGGCATCGGTTCAAGTGGGACGATGCCGCCCAGGGTCGCCCCGTCTGCGTCGCCGCTTGGGACGCCGTCGAACTTCCGGCCGTCGCCGGCTAGGCGGCGGTTTTCGGCCATGCGCGGGAACGGCGAGGCCCCGACGACGTCGTCGGTTTCCGTCGACGCTGGCTCCACGGGGCCGGTTCCCTTGGGCGCGTCCAAAGGCGCCGTCGCACCCAAGGGCGTGGTGGTGCCATGTTTCTCGCTGTCGACGGCGTCGCCTGCGTCATGCGATCCCTGGGCAGGAGGCACCACGATTCGTTCTGGCGGCACGGGCGCCGGCTTGCGCCACGGATTCGCCGCGGTGCGGACGTGCTCCGAGGGCCCTTCTTCTGCCGGCGTCATGATCGCTGCGAGCAACACCTGCACTCCGATGGCCGTGACGCACGCCAGCCAGAACTTGGGCTGCCGCACGAAGGGAACAACTCTCGTCCGCAGGATATCGGCTTTCTTGAGCAGGATATCGGCCGTCCGACGCCATTGCTCGGCCGCCAGTGCCGCACGACCGGTCAAAGGGGTCGGCGACGGCCCGGCAGCCTGTGCCTCGGCGGTCGGGCCTGGCGAGTGAGGCGGATCGCGCCGCGCGTGGCTCAAGTCTTTCGCCGAGTCCCGCGGCGAGCTTATATCGGGAAGCCGAATCGTCAGACAGGAGCTCTCACCACCCGGCCCCTCCGGTGCGTCCGCCGCCAAACGTTTCCAGCCAGGGCTGGAACCGGGGGATGTCTGCAACATGGATTGGCTCCGGGGCGTTGATCGCGGTGTGAATCAGCCGTCTCTATCGGTTTTGAGGCGGGCGACCTTGAGCTTTAGTCCGATTTTGCGGGACAGCGAAACTACACGGTTGGAGTATCCAACCAACAGGCTTTACCCATTTTTTCCAAAATATGACGCCGCTGGATCAAACTCACTTATCCGGTTAAGATGCGATTCGAGTAACGGCGACGCTCTAACGTACGCCCTCAGCTTGCCCCGAGCGACCTTCAGGGGTTGGCGGCGACAAAGAGTCGTTGCGAGGCAAATCACATCTACGCATGGAGGCCTAAGCCATCGCGACCTATCAAAGGATTGACGAACGTCAGGGTAGCCGTGCGACGTCTGATCTTTTTGACCGGCTACCGCCGCAGAACCTCGAGGCGGAGCAGGGAGTGCTGGGCAGCCTGCTGCTCGATCCCGATCTGTGCGACGAGGTTGCCATGTTATTGCGGGCCGCCGATTTCTATGCGCCGGCCCATCAGACGCTCTACACGCATCTGCTGGCCATGCACAACGACGGCCTGCGGATCGACGCCACGCTGCTCATTGAACGTCTGAGAAAACACGGCGATCTGGAAATCATCGGCGGCTTGGGGTATCTGGCCGAGGTGGCCGATTCGGTTCCCACGGCGGCGAACGCCGTCTACTACGCGCAGATCGTTCGCGACAAGGCGATGCTGCGGGCCATGATCCACGCCAGCACCGAGATCCTCCGCGACGCCTACGACCAGTCGCTCGAAAGCCGCGAGATGCTGGCCCGCGCCGAGGAGAAAGTGTTTCGCATCCTGGAGGACCAGGGGACGGGCGAGCTCGCGCCGCTGGTGGACGTTCTGCACGAAGCGCTGACGCGCATCGACCAGCGGCTTGCCAAAGGGGGCGGGGTGGGGGGAATGCCCACCGGATTTGTCGACCTCGACGGCATGACGGGAGGATTGCACGAGGGCGAGCTGGTTATCGTCGCCGCCCGGCCAAGCATGGGAAAGACGGCGCTGGCCACGAACATCGCCGACCACGTGGCAATCGAGGGGGCTCGCACCACGCTGTTCGTCAGCCTGGAAATGTCACGCTTAGAGCTGGCGGAACGCATGCTCTGCGCGCACGGCCGCATCAACGGCCACAAGCTGCGCAACGGGTTCATCTCGCCCACCGATCGCACGAAGCTGGTGGCGGCTTCGGCGGCCATGAGCACGGCGCCCCTGTTTATCGACGACACGCCGAGCCGCACCATGACCGAGATCGCCGCCACAGCCCGGCGGCTGAAGCGGCGCGAGCAACTGGCGATGGTGGTCATCGACTACCTGCAGCTCATCGAGCCCGACAATTCCAAGGATCCGCGGCAAGAGCAGGTGGCCAAGATCGCCCGGCGGCTCAAGGCGCTGGCGAGGGAACTGAAAGTGCCCGTTGTCTGCCTGGCGCAGTTGAACCGTCAGGCCGAGGCGACGAAGGACAATCGTCCCCGCCTGAGCCACCTGCGAGAAAGCGGCGCCATCGAACAGGACGCAGACGTGGTGATGTTTGTCCACCGCGACGAATACTATTGCACCAACGACGAGGAACGCTCCCGTGTGGCCGGTCAGGCCGACATCATCGTCGCCAAGCAGCGCAACGGCCCGACCGGCGACGTCAAGCTGGCCTGGCTGCAGGACTACACGCGCTTCGAGAACCTGGCCAAAGAGGGATACGAATTTACCGAGTCGTTCTGAGGTAGCGTAGTAGCAGGCACGCTCCGTCGTGCCGTCTCTCTTTGGGAGAGGGCCGGGGTGAGGGCGGCTTGCATACCAATTGACAAATCCACTTGCCCCAAGTTTAACGGCACACGGACGTGCGCCTACTACTCTCGAAATCGGTGCGACTGGCTCCGCTGGTCCCACCCTACTTCTGCTACTCCCCCTCGCATTCGGCCAGAATCTGGCGATAGGCTTGCCTCGCGACCTCGTAGGCTTTTTCTGCGGCATCGCGCTCGGCCCCGGCACGGGTCGCCGGAGATTTCTGCTTCCAGCAGACGTCGACAGCGTCGAGACACCACTGGGCGCTTTTTTTGCTGGCCCGAATCGGCGCTCCTTCGACCTCGACGAACACCGGATTGGTGTGCGAACTACCAAAGATCCGCAGGGCAATCCAGCACGATCGTTGCGGCCGATAGTCGAACTCCACGTCCCGGATCCGGCCGTCGGCCTCGAGTTCTCGCTTCTCGACCGACTGGCCGTTGACGATCAGCTCGACCGGCACCTGGCGCGTGTTGCCGATGCGGGCCCGCTCAAGATGCCAATAAGGCTTCTGATCGAGGGGCATTTCACGGATCGACTTCGAGGGCTTCTCGTCAAGGTAGGCCGCTACACGAGCGGCCACCTTAAGGCTGTCCCCCTTTTTCGCGGCTAGCACGCTGGCCCGCCCCTTCTCGCCCGTCTCGCCGACGCTTAGCGTGCGATCGCCATTGCTGACCCGGAAATCGATGAGATGGCTCAGCCCGTCCCCCACGTAGCTGCGGCCATCGCGAATGCCAGTGACCCAGTCGTCGTAGTCCAGCGATTGACCGGACTTGCCGCTGAGCTTCACATAAGAACGTCCCAGGCCGACGCGCTCGCCGTAGATGCACGGAAAGTCGGTCTCGCCACTGATGCGGGCTGTGTAGCCGCAGTTCAGCGTGTGATACCAGATGTTCAATTCCCAGATGATCGGCGTATCGACGGCCGAGATGAAATCGCACACGCCGTGGACGACGTCGACGATGTATTCGTTGGCCCCGATGCCATCGAATTTGGGCATCTCGTAGGTGGGCAACGTCTGCGAGGCCACCTGCAGTCCCCAGCCGCTGTGCGAGAAGCCGACCACTCCGCCCTGCTCCTTGCCCCAACGCAGCACGGGGAGATCCCAGCTTGGCCACTCTTCGATCTTGGTCGTGCCCGGATAGTCGTCTTCTTTCAGACGAAGCAGGCATAGATGCCCGGCGTGCGAGCTGGGAAAGCCCGACACTTCGACGTCGTAGCGCATCAGGTTCTGCGGCGTCGAAAGCGTGCTCACGGTCCCTTCAAAAAACTGTTTCTGGTGATACCAACATGGCCCCCACGAGAGCACGCAGCCCACGTTGAGGTCTTCGCCCACGATATGGCGGATCATGTCCGCTGGCGTCACGCCTTCCGTCGGCGCTTCATAATGGGCGCAACCGGCGCTGTGGACGTGGTGGTCGCCCGAATACCAGCCGAGATCGGCCAGCTTGATCCAGCGCTGGAGCTGAAACCGCTCGTGGTGTTCGGCGCTGGCCGGCACGGTAATCTCCCGCTTGAGCACGCGATATTCCGGCCCGCGCGTATACGTCGCCTCAAACCGGCCTGGCGGCAGCAGCACCGACTCGCCGCTGGAACGATAGACCTGGTCGTGAAAGAAAAAATCCGGGGCGAGCCGGCGCGCCCGCGACGGATAGACCCGGCCGCGGCCGTCGCGAAATACGAACTGGCCCGTCGTGGGATGCCCCGCCTCGTCAACAACCTCGAGCACCACGTTCACCGCCGGCCGGCAATCGAAGAGCAGATTCACCTCGTTGCGAAAACCCAGATCTTGCGTCCCCTGGCCGACATCGAAAGCCAGCTTTGCTTCGCGGTGGCCCGGGTCGCGGCTGTAAAGCTCGACGATGCGGTACTCCAAGGGCAGCCCGGAGAGGTTCTGGTTCATCGGTTGTGCGTCGAACGTTGCGACGTCGAGCCAGCGGTCCGCCAGTTCGGTTTCCGAGATGGCCGCGGCCGCGTTCGGCTGGCCCGACGAACGGACGACTTGCGGGGCCGCGTTGGGACTCGTCACCCGCAAGGCGGCTGTCACCCCCGCTTCGTTATGGACTTTGACCAGAAATACTCGCCAGCCGTTTTGCATCAACTCCTTGCGCGCCGGCCCTGGAGCGACCTTCACGCGACTCTCGGCGTTGATATTCACCCCCGCCAGGCAAAGTGGGTCGAGGTTTTTTTGGAGCTTTTCGGCCGCGGAGGGTTCAGCATCGTTAAGCGCCGCCTGCAACGCGGCGTTCTGCTCGTCGCTAAGAGGATTGCCCAGCAGTTCCAGCGCCTGCGCGACACGTTTCACTTGCGCCTTGAACGGCTGCAACTCGACGTTGCGGACGATGGGCAGGGCCGGCGAGCCCTTGACGGGAACGTCGGCCGCTCGGACCGGCAGAGTGAAGACAACGACGACGAGAAAAACGAGCGATCGTGAGATAGACATGGCGTGCCGCCTCGGTGGGGTGCAGGAACGACGTCATTTTACTGACCGCTTCCGCCGAACGACTACTCCCCGACCTCGACGACGGCCTTGATCACTCCGGTCTCGGGTCGGGTGTAAGCCGGAAAAACGTCGATCAGTTCGTCGAAGGCAGCGCGGTGTGTAATCCAAGGACCGGTGTCGAGGCGGCCCTCCTCGATCAGCCCGATAATGCGGGAGAAATCGCGAGACAGAGCGTTGCGCGAGCACAGCAGCGTTCCCTCCGGGCGATGAAACACCGGGTGGCGGAAACGAACTTCGTCGGTCGTGATGCCGACAAAGACCAACCGTCCGGCGTGCGAGATTAGCCCAAAGGCATTTGACATCGACGTGCTGTTGCCAGTCGCGTCGATCACGACGTCGGGCATATGCCCGTCCGTCAGCTCGCGCAACTCAGCTTCGAGTTTGTCCGAGATTTGAATCGTGTGGGCGACGCCCATCACGCGGCGGCAGAATTCCAGCCGGTCCGCGTTGACGTCGAGCATGATGATTTTTGCGCCGGTGAGTTTCGCGAATTCCAGTGTCGCCAGGCCGATCGGCCCGGCGCCGATGATCAGACACGACTCTTCGGCTTGAAGGGCCGAGCGGTCAACCGCGTGACAGCCGATGGCCAGGGTTTCGACCAGCGCGAGCTGTTCGTAGGTCAATTTGCGCGAGATGTGCAGCTTGCGGGCCGGCACGATGAATCGCGGCCGTAAGCCGCCGTCGCAGTGCACGCCAAGAGTTTGGTGTTTTTCGCAGCAGTTCGTGTGGCCGCGAACGCAAGCGTAGCACTTCTGGCAGTTGATGTACGGCTCGACCGAGCAGCGATCGCCCGGCCTGACGTTAATCACGTCCGGCCCAACGTCCATCACTTCAACCCCCAACTCATGGCCGGGGATGCGGGGGTAGCTGAAGAACGGCATTTTTCCCAGGTAGCCGCCGATGTCAGTTCCGCAGATGCCGACGTTATGGACACGGACCAGCGCTTCGCCCTCAGCCGGTTTTGGAGGGGCGGCAACGTCGATGCGCTTGAATTGCTTTGGTGATTCGAGAGAGATGGCTTTCATGATGTGCTTTATCCCACGGTCATTCGATGGGTGGGAACGGGCCTTCCGGGACGGAAACTTTGCAGGTTTTCCAGGCGGCAGACCAGGTCGTGCTGGGAGCCGATGGCTTGGACTTCGCGTTCGACCAACTCAGTCAGCAAATCGGGATCAACGGCCACGCGGGCGTTGACCGTCAACTCGGCCACATTCACCGTCGCTCCCGACGCAAGTGATAGCTCCACTTGTGCGTCGGAACTGACCAGGTTAGCGATGGCCGTCGCGCCTTCGGCTGCGGCGAGCACCTTCAGGTGTGCCGGCTCCGCCGAAACGCGGCCGCAGGCACGGGCCAGGCGGCTTACGAAGTCAACGAGAAGTTCATCGAGGTCGAAAACCCCAAGCCGTTCGATCGAGACGTTGCAGTTCAGCCAGCCCAACTCGGCCTCGCCTGCCGCGTAGATGTCATAATCGACTTCTGGAGTGCGCGACGCCTCCGCCTGGGATTGTTCCATCGCTGCTACGAGCTTATCAAAGCCGTCCCCGCGCCGGGCGCTGACGGCGAGCACCTGCTTACCCGGGAAACGCTCTCGGACTTGTCGCAGAAGCTCGTCGCGGCGAGACTCATCGAGCCGGTCAATCTTGTTGACCGCGATGATTTCGGCCTCTTCGAGCTGTTTGAGAAAGATGTAGGCCGCCTTGGGCGAGAAGCCTAACCCCGGCTGGTCCGCCAGAATCTTCTGGCCGTGCTCCGGTTTCAGGAGCACCGCCAGAGGGGCGATTTCGTATTCGGCCGCGTGGAGACGACGCATCGGCTCGATCACCGTGGCCGCCAGGTCGGTGCAGCTTCCCACCGGTTCGGCGATGATGATGTCCGGGTACTGCTCCGACGAGAGTTGCCCAACCGTGGCCACAAGGTCGTTGAATTTGCAGCAAAAGCAGGCGCCGGTGACCTCGCCCACGTCGAATCCCTGCGCCCGCAGCGATTCCGTGTCGACGAGCCCATAGGCCTGATCGTTGGTCACCAGACCGACCCTCATCCCCTGTGACATCCAGTGGCGGGCCAACCGGGCAACGGCCGTGGTTTTGCCGGCCCCCAGGAAGCCGCCCAGCATCACAAAGCGAGTCCGTTTCATCATTCCGACTACTTTCTATCTGTTGTCGGTTTTAAACTAGACGATGCCGTTGCGTTTCGCCAGTCAGCGTTTTGATGGGATGCCGTGCGATCGTGGTGCGGCGGTCTCGAGGCAGGCGGCACGCCTGCGCCACAAGTTTTGGCCAAAACCTTTTGATGCCCGATCCTACCCATCCCGCACGACAATGCCCTGACGGCCTCGCTCGGCTGCTTTCGGGCGGCAGATGGCCTCCGGACGACCCCGACGTGCGAGATGCCCTGGAGGCGGCGCTCGCCGATGGGAGTTGGGGGCAGTACCTCGGGCCACATGTCGGCCGGCTATCCGCCGCTCTGACCGAGTTTTTCGATCTGCCCTACGCCTACCCGTGCTGCTCGGGCACGTTCGCCGTGGAGCTTGCGCTGCGATCGTTGCCCGTTGAAGCGGGCGACGAGGTGATTCTAGCCGGTTACGACTTTCCGGGTAACTTTCGCGCCATCGAAGCGATCGGTGCTCGGCCCGTGCTGGTCGATGTCGATCCGGCCAACTGGAACCTCGACGATCAGCAACTATCGGCGGCGATTGGGCCATGCACGCGAGCCGTGCTCGTTTCGCATTTGCACGGCGGCCTGGTTCGGATGGGCGCCGTGCTTGAGATCGCCAAACGACACCGGCTCGCGGTCGTTGAGGACATTTGCCAGGCGCCGGGCGCGGTCGTCGAAGGGCGGCTGGCCGGCACCTGGGGCGACGTGGCGACACTTTCATTTGGCGGGAGCAAGTTGCTCACGGCAGGTCGCGGGGGAGCCATTCTCACGCGGCGGGCCGATTTGTACCAGCGGGCCAAGATCTTCTGCGAGCAAGGCAATCATGCGTTCCCCCTCAGCGAACTGCAAGCCGCCGTGCTTCTGCCTCAATTGGCAAAATTGCAGGAGCGAAACTCCCGGCGCCTTGCTGCGGTCGAGCGACTGGTGGAGGGGTTGGGCGACCTTAAATCACTGAGACCGGTGGAGAAGTTGCCCGATTCGTCGGTTCCCGTGTTTTACAAGCTCGGCTTTCGCTACGACGTTGCGTCCGGGCGACCGAGGACCGACTTTATCGCGGCGGCGCGGGCCGAGGGGGTCGCGATCGACGCCGGCTTCCGTGGCTTTGCGCTTCGTAGCCAGAAACGCTGCCGGACTTCGGGCGACCTGGCCGGCTGCCGTCTCGCGGCCGAATCGGCCCTGGTTTTGCACCATCCGGTGCTGCTGGAACCGGACGAAACGATCGACCGCGTGGCGGCGGCTTTGGTTAGGGCGTCCGGGGTGGCCTGAACCTGTGTTACGCGCTCACATTAACCGGAATCGCAAGCAAGGTGCAATCACCGTGTGCGCCCTCCTCGGCGGCGCGTATACTGACCGTGTTGGCTCGGCAACATCGACCTGAGGACGATATGTCGCACGGTTTCGATCGGAGGCGGTTTTTGCGAATGAGCGCCGCATGCGGCGCGAGCGCGCTGACGGCTCGATCCTGCTTAGGGCGAGAGGGCGACTCCGCTGAACTGGTGTCCGGGAAGGACGCCAGGCTGATCGTGCACAACGCCAAAACGCTCGAGATCGAAACGCCGCTCGAGCTGCTGCGCGACGAACGGCTGACGCCGAAGAGCGTGCTCTTCGTCCGCAACAATCAAGAGCTGGCCGGCACGCGCACCACCGATCCGTCCAATGTCAGCGACTGGCAGTTCGACATCGTCGGCATGGTCGAAACGCCGCGGACCATTTCACTGCAACAGTTGAAGGGCATGGACCAGACGGAGTACGAAATGGTTCTGCAATGCTCCGGCAACGGCCGGGCGCATTTCTCCGGCGCCGCCCCGGTCAAGGGGTCGCCTTGGAAAGAGGGGGCCGTGGCCAACGTCCGATTTGGCGGCGTCAAGCTGCAAACGCTTTTCGACTCGTTCCGACTCGGCCTGGCCCCCGACGCATCTTTTTTGACCGCCGAAGGCAAGGACGGGCCTGCAAAACCGGAAGACGCCGATTTTGAGCACAGCATTCCGCTTCGAGACGCGCTGGCGCGATCGATCGTCGCTTTAAGCATGAACGGCGAACCGATTCCCGCCGTGCACGGCGGGCCAGTGCGCCTCGTCACCCCCGGTTATTACGGGACGATGCAGCTCAAATGGCTCGGCCGCCTGCGACTCGAAACGCGCGAGACGTTCAACCACCATCAGCGCCGCCGCTACCGCACCCCCCACGAACCGATCCGACCGGGCAGCGACTTCGCCTACGATTTCGGCAACAGCGACGCTAACTGGCGGATGCGGATCAAGAGCACGATCTTCGCGCCGCTCGACGGCGAGAAACTGAAGACGGGCGACCACGAGATACGGGGCGTGGCCTGGAATGACGGCGACGTGAAAATCGACGCCGTCGAGCTCTCCACCGACGAGGGCCGCACCTGGCGACAAACCGACCTCGAACGTCCCGAGAGTCCTTACGCTTGGTATCGCTGGTCGACGACCTTGTCGCTTCCCAAAGGCCGGCAGCGTATCATGGCGCGTGCCGTCGACGGCCTGGGCCGCACGCAGCCGCTCGACGGGGCGATCGGTTGGAACCCCGCCGGATACGCCTGGAACGGAGTCCAACGGGTGGAAGTGACGGTGGTTTAGCGGCGGCTCGCGTAGGTCGGGCTTTCCGGCCGGATGCGTCCCGTCCGAGTAGAGGTCACGCCGGTTCAACTGCGTCAGGCCCGAAAGCCTGACCTACACGCACTCTTCCTCCATGAACTACCGCATCGGCATCATCGGACGCACGGGCCGCGGTGATTACGGTCACGCCACTGACGAGGCGTTCGTGGGACTGGCGAACTGCCAGACGGTGGCCGTGGCCGACGACGACCCGAGCGGCCTGGCGGCGATGGCGAAAAAGCACCAGGTCGATCAGGCCTTCGCCGACTACCGCCAGATGCTCGAGAAGGCCCGGCCCGACATCGTGGTCATCGGGCAGCGCTGGGTCGATCAACATCGCGACATGGCGGTGGCCGCGGCCGAGCGGGGAATTCACGTTTACATGGAGAAACCGTTCTGCCGCACGCTGGTCGAGGCCGACGAAATTGTCGACGCCTGCGAGCGAACCCACGCCAAACTGGCGATCGCCCATCCGACGCGATACAGCCCTAAGTTGCAGACACTTAAGCGGCTGATCGCCGAGGGAGCGATCGGGAAGGTTCTCGAATACCGGGGGCGGGGCAAGGAAGACAAGCGCGGCGGCGGCGAAGACCTGTGGGTGCTTGGCACCCACGTGATGGACATGATCCGCGCGCTGGCCGGGCATCCGGCCTGGTGCTTTGCTCGCGTGACGCAGGATGGGCACCCGGTGACGAAGGCCGACGTGGTCGAAGGGAACGAGGGCATCGGGCCGCTGGCGGGCGACGCGGTGACGGCCATTTACGGCCTCGCCGACGGCGCGACGGCCTATTTTCAATCGTTGAAGAACCGGGCGGGCAAGGGCTCGCGTTACGGCCTGCAGATCTACGGTTCGGCCGGCATCTTTGAGATTCTCGAAGGGCCGATGCCGTCGGTGAAATATCTGGGAGACCCGAGCTGGTCGCCGGGCCGCAGCAAGGCCGTCTGGCAAGATGTCTCCACGGCCGGCATCGGCAAGCCGGAAACGCTGACCGACGGCGTCTGGCAGAACCGCCACCGGCCCGCCGCCCTCGATCTCTTGCAGGCGATCGAGGAGAACCGCCAGCCGGCCTCCAGCGTCTACGAAGCCCGCGGCGCGACCGAGATGATCGTGGCCGTCTTCGAGTCGCACCGCCAGGGAGGCCCGGTGTGCCTGCCACTCGCAAATCGACAGAGCCCGCTGGCGATGTTTTAGAGAGGATGGGCTTCCTAGCGCTTCCTGGCCCGTCACCATCGACGTGACGGCCTCGGAAGGCCATCCTCCGCGACGGCGCAATAAAAAACCGGCGTGGCGCCAAATTGCGCCGGACGCCGGTTGTTCAGTACGCCCATCAAGCGATCCAGCGGCTCGGTTCAGGGCCAGGTGACCAACTCGCCGCCGGCTTTGGTGATCATCGCGCGGAGCACCTGCTCATTGATCGTGTCGGACAGGAACTGCACCGAGCCGTCGCAGAAGGCGGCCAGAAAGCCGCCGCTTTGCCGGCCGCCGAATTTCGGCATGGGCTTGGAAGGATCGTATTCAATATCCTCCGGCTTCGTCCAAGGCACCGCCCGCTTCGCTTCGACCAAGGCGATCGTGTTCGACATCCCGTCGGTGATTTCGGCGAATTGCGTCCCCTTGCCGTCTTGCGGACCGAGGCCCGTCGTGGGACCGACAAGGGCGAAGTAAGCGGTGTCCTTGCTTGCCGCGTCGGCAGCCGGATCGCGGAACACGGCGGGCATCTCGTCCAGCACTTTCTTGTTGTTCTCGCTGTCCCACGGCTCCTCCATCTTGTACCGCTGGTAAAGATGCTGCGCTTCGACGTAGGGGAGAATCTCGACTCGCCAGGAATGTGGGGTCTTCCCGTCAGGGCCGATCACGACCGGTGGAGGAAAGTGCTTGTTAACGTTCTGATAGTTGTGCAAGGCGAGCATGAGCTGTTTGAGATTGTTGGCGGCTTGCGACCGCTGGGCCGCCTGCCGTGCCGAGAAGACCGCCGGGGTCAACACGCCTGCCACGGTTTCCGCCACGTCGACATCGAGCCTGGTCGAGTATTGAACCGTGCTCCCGTCCGTTTCCAGTTTGCCCTGTTTGATGGCCTCCGTTGCCATATCGATCAGCGGTATCAGAGCGGCAGCCTGCGCGGCCGGCGCTTTGGTCAGATTGCGGTCCGCCTCGTCGAGCATGTTGCGGGCGAGCGTTAGTGCCGCTTCAAGCGTAGCTTTTACACGACCTGCATCATCGGGCGTCGCGCAGAGGATCTGCGCGGCAAGGCTCAGAGCATCGCGGGCCTGGAGAGACGCGAACAACTGCTGTCCCTTCTCCCAGACCGGAGCGAAGGGGGCTCGCATTTCCGGCTGCGGCTCGTTGGCCATGGCGCGAGAGAAAGCCGCCAGATCGACCATCGCCGCAGCCTGGCCGGTCGCCACCTTCTCCCAGTTCGCTGCCCAGTCAATCTTGCTCTTGCCGGCCGACGCGATGGCCCGCTGCAAGTCGATCTCTGGGCCGATGACGATCGTTCGATCGTCGGGGGTGTAGAACGCGGGACGTACCGCCTGATCGCCCTGGTCGGAGTGATAATACGTCTTGCCGGCAATGCTCGCTTCCACGGTTTTGCCGACCATGTGCTCGGCGACTTTGCCCTTCCAATCGAACGGTCCCTTGTAGCGGAAGACCTGCAACGAATACTCTCCAACCGGTATGTGCCGGCCTGGCTGAGGATTGGGGAATCGGGTAACGATGAACTTGGCCTCTTCGACATTTTCGATTTTGAACCCGGCTTTCGCTAATGGGATCGTCTCGTTGAGCATTTTTACCAGCCCCTGCATTTCTGCTTTCGACAGCAGGTCGGCCGGACGTACGGCGAGCACAGCCACGGCTCGCGGCGGGACATATTCCAGGGTGATCGCCCCGCCCGCGCCGGACGTGGGCCCGGCTTGCAGCGGCGGCGCCGCATGGGCGACCCGTGTGGCGTCGCCGAGCGGCGCACGGACGCCCGCGACGATCAGTCCGAATGCGGCTGCCACAACGGCAAGCACCACGGCGCGCCGTCGAGAGAGTGGCACATTTCGTAACGGTTTTGTGTGACTCAGCATTTCGATCCTCCTCAGAAGGGTGCCCCGACCTGGTAAAAAAGGGCGAGCGGCCCAGGCGACTCGTCGGTCGTCTTGACGCAGGGCCATCTGCGCCAGGGTGAATAAATACGCTTCGCGGCCGCCCGACATCTCGGCGGCCCAGGCGTCGGCAGCTAATTCCTGCTCCAGTCGCAATCGGCCGGCGAGCCAATGCACAAGGGGGTGATAAATGTGCAGCGCCATGCTGACCTGAGAGAGCAGCCAGGCCAGGTAATCGCCCCTGGCAATGTGGGCGATCTCATGGGCCAGCACGACGCGCCGTTCCTGGTCGGTCCACGTTCGCCAGTCGCCGGGCAGAACGATCACCGGACGACGCCAACCCATCGTCGCCGGCGTGGTGAGGCTCGCCGATTGCTTCAGTTCGACCGGCCGCCGGCAGCCCATCCCCTGCGCCAGCGACTCGGCCATTTCACGCAGTTGCGGGTCGTCGATGCCGCGTAGAGCGCGGCGATACCGCCATAGGGCCGCGAGACCGATCGCGAACCGCACCAGGGCCAGCGATGCGCCGGCCACCAGCAAGAGGCCGATGATCGTGGGCCACTGGCGCCGAGGGCGGTCGGCCGTGTCCGCGGCGCGTGCGGTTTGCAGCTCGGCCCGGAAAGCTCGCCAGTAGTCGCCCCAGACAATCGCGGCGGGCAGCGAGTTGGTTTTGAGGGGAGCGTTCCGAACGGCCGGCCCAGCCTCCGTTACCGCAACCGCTTCGGCCGCCTGGGCGACGGCCGGGCTATCGGCCGGCGCCGGGGCTTTCGCGTTCGATACGGTCCACCAGTGCGGCCACGGGCTAAGCGCCGCCGCCGACACGCAAGCGAGTACGACCAGGGTGCTGGCCGCGGCCGAGGCGCCGGGCGCCGGGCCAAATCGCCGCACGATCGCGTACACAACGATTCCAGCCAAAAGGTAAACGGTCGCCTGCACCGCCAACCAAAACAAGGAGACTCCGAGGTCGTTCATGATTTTCGCTCCTGGCCGGCCGCGCTTTTGAGAACCTGCTCCAGCGCCGCCCGCTCTTTGGCCGAAAGTTTCTTTTGTTCCACGAGTCGTACAAGAAGCTGCTCGCGCGATCCCTGGAACACCCGCTCGACCAGGTCCCTGAGCAGCTTGCCCGATACCTCTTCGTAACTCTTTGCCGGACTATAGATGAACGGCCGCTGATCGTTCACCTGTTCGACGAATCCCTTGTCGGCCAGGATGCGAACCAGCGTCGCCACCGTCGTATACGCCCGGTCGAGACCCGACTCCGCCAGGTCGTCCTTGACGTCGGCGACGGTCAGTGCCCCGCGTCTCCAAAACACCTGCATGATTTCCAGCTCACGCTCGGTGAGCTCTTTGGCTGGCGGTCTCGCCATAACGGGCTCCTGTATTTTGGTTATTTAGTTCTGGTTTTATAGTAGCCGCTATCGCGACTGCGTCAAGAGACCGTCTGAAAAAGTCGCGACCAAGACCGGCGGCGGCTAAAATGCTACCTTCCTCGAAGACGACGGGGACGGGTGATTAACCACAGAGTTACCCGCGGACTCGAGAAGAAGAGGACCTGGACATGCGACCGTTTTCAACAGCTATTAGCGGCCAGCTCGCCATCGCGGTGTTGACCTTCTCTTCCGCGTCCGCGGCTCCCGTCACGATCAAGCAGCTCCGCACTCTGGCGGTCGAGGCGCTGCGGGACGGCGACGTAGCCTATTCGCCCCCGTGGAGTAAAGTCTCCGGACGCACGTTGTGGGTGAAGGACGCAGGTCCGTTTTCGGACAGACCGGGCGCCGCCTCGCTCGATTATTGGCTCGCCGGCGACGATCCGCTGAAGGCCGTTTTTCTCGATCAGCTTGCCATCGAAATCCGCCGGCAGCGGTTGTTTGCCGGAACCCGCCAGCAGCTCATCATCGAGCCCTACTAACGGCGGATGGAAGAGACCGTCGCCGCCGAGCTGGCGATCATACAGGGTGCCGAAGACGACGAAGAAAAAGAGCGGCAGCTTGATGAGCGCCTTCAGGAACTAGGCGAGCTGCTCAAGAAGGGGATCGAAGCTGCGGCGCGCGACATGCGGTTGTCCGGCGCCTTCATCGAGCCCGGACACGACGACGGCACGGTCTGGCTCGACCGGCTGTTCGCCATCTATCTGCCGCGCCTGGGGCAGGTCAACGGACAGCTCAACTATGCCCAGCTTCAGCAGGGCGTCGCGCAGGCGATTCGAGAAAAAGCGCTGGCCTTCGACGCCCCAAGAATCTCGGTCAACGCCGGCAGGTTGACGGTCATCGACGTCGGCCTGTCCGTGGAGTCGCCGCGACGGCTGGCCCGCATCGAGGAGGTGGCCTGCGAACTCGCCAAGTTGGAGCTCCGCCGTCGTCATCCGGTTCCGCAGCCGGCGAGTCGGGCGATCATGGAATCGGTTTACGGGCAGATGGAGCAAGTGATCCGTCAGCGGCTCGATGAGTTGCGGCAGGCGGGCGCGGCGTCGGCTGATGCAGCCAGCACAGAAGTGGCTGCCGCCGCAACGGGCGGGGCGGAGCAGCCCGACGCCGGCGAAGACCCGCCCGTCGACCGCAGCCCCTTTGGCCGAAAGCTCGACGGCATCCTGAAACAAGGTCTCGAACGTTGTGCGCAAAGCATGGGCAACCTGCGGCTGGACTTCTCCAACTCGCCGAATGCCACGGGGTCTCCAACGAGAAGCGTCCGACTTGGTGCTCCCGCGGGTACGAAAATTGAATTTGTCCACAACACCGACCACAAGCTCTGGACGCTCGCGGGAAAGGCCGAGGGCGAGTACCCGTGGGTCGAGCGCCGCGGCGGCGATACGGTCGAACTGGCGGGCGGCTACTGGTTCCGCCTCACCTACCCCGGCGGGCGGCAAATCCGGCTCTATAAGAAAACGGGCGTCAAGGACACCGACCTTCGGTTCCCGGAACCCTGATTTCCTACTTCCCCTTCTCGAACGTGCCGGTGATCTCTACGCTCAGATAACCCTTGTTGTCGCTCGGGTCGTGGTCGTACATCCGAAGGAAGAGCCGGCCCGCGGCCTCGGGCGTGAACGTCTGCTCCTTGCCGACTTGAAAGGGCTTGTTCTCATCGGCATTACCGCCGGTGACGATCTTGCCCACCAGGCAGCCTAGATTAAAATCCTTCAGTTCTTCAGGAATTTCCATCCCGTCGGCGTCCAGCACATACTCCATTCGGAAGGTCCACGTCCCGTCGGCACGAATCTGGATGGGACGGTTGGCGATGACGTTGACGCCCGTGTCTTGCCAGCCATCGGTGGCCTTGACCTGCAATTTCTTTTTCTCGGCCGTGAGTTCCTCGCCGTGGATCCGCTCCAGGGCCTTTTCAGCTTCAGGATGGTGAGGGACGAGGCGCAGGATCTGCTCGTAGCAGCCGCGGGCGCCTTCGATGTCGCGCTTGCGCTCGTATTCCTTGGCCAGCCGAGCCGCCTCGATGACGAAATCGACCTGAAGCTTCTTCAACCTCGGGTCGGCGGCAAGCTCCGGTTCCGACTTCGCCGCGTCGCTCCCCTGCGACGTCGTGGTCACCTTGTTGCCGTTCGCAGGTTTGTTGCGCCCCTTTTGTGCCGCCACAGTCCCGGCCGTCAGCACGACCGCTGTCGCGACGATCACCATGCCGCTTGTCAGTAATCGTTTCATGGAGCCTCTCCGCCAGTTGTTCGGTGCCATTGTGAATGGTATCGCGCCGTTGCGCGAACTTAAGAAGTGGACGAGGAGCTGCTTACGCGCCTTTTACCGTCGGACGCCCTTTTTACCCTCGGACGGGCGTGGCTTATCGTCGGCGACCGGCGCGAAGAACCGCTGCTCCAACTGCCGTTTCCCAAAAGCAGTATAATACTTTACCAACTCGATTCGTAGCTGCCGAGGCGAAAGTTTGCCGCTCCGGAAGGCTTGATAGAGGGCTGTGTGGCGGCGCTGGTATTTCTGGGCGTCGGCCACGACGTCGGCCGCCTCCCCTTCGCGCGCCAGGGCCTCGGCGGGTTCGTCCCGTAAGAAGTCCGAGGCATCAAGGAACTCGCCGCTCGCTCCGAAGGCGATTTCGTCGAGTGTTTCGACTACGGCGCCGGCCTTGGCGGCAGACACCAGGTCGGTGTCGGCGTTGACGCGGGCGGCCTTGGCCAAGGCCTCGGCGAGCAGCGAATTTCCCCGCGATGCCTCGGCCAGCTTCAGCCGCAACGACTGGAAAAGGTCGGGCGAAGGAACGAGCCGGCGGTTGGCCATCAGCCAGGCGAAATGATCGAAGACGGCCTCTTCGACTTCGCGGCGGGGATCGTACATCGGCTCCCGGCGTCCCACCAGCGTCAGCCGCTGCGAAAACAGGGCGCCGGTCGGCGAAATGAAGTCGTCGTCCATCGACAGGCCGAGCTTGGCCAGATTGTCCGCCATCTTGCCTCCACGCGGGTGTTCCTGCACGGGAAAGAATTCCTGGCGCCCGGCCGATGTCTGTAAGGCGCACAGGAGCAGGAGACCCGCGCAATAGGTTTCGACCTTCTTGCCTTTGAGCGGCTGCCCCTTTAGCCCCAGCACACCCTGCAAGCGAAAGTTGAGATCAAACAGCGACTCGTTGCCGATGACGTCTCGCGCGGCGCCGGCCAAGGCGGCCGCGATCTGCGGATCAGGATGCCGCAAAAAACAATAGTGCAGGCTGCGCTGCACGTAAGCCTCGACGTTGGCCGCGGGAATGCGGTTGCCGCGCTCCGGCAAATCGACAAGCACCATCCGCTGAATTCCGTCGGAGCCAGGAGCCAGCGTCACCACCCCCACGTGCGTGAAGAGTCCGGGCGACAGATCGGTGAACTGGTTGTAGGGCGAGGGATTTCGCATCAGCAAAAAGTCGCCCGGCTGAACCTCGAAATTTCCCACGCGGTAGCTGGTCTCGGTCAGCCCTTCGCGCTTGAGCCCGTCCAACCACTTGAGTAAATCGGCGTGGCGGGCCGCCAAGTCCCCGGCAAGGGAGGACTTGGGAATGCCGGCCAGCGCCTCGTGCAGCGTGCCCGGTGTGATCGGCGGCGGGGGGATGGCCTCCAGCGGGTCGGGCCACGGCTCTTGCGGCAACCCGATGCGGCGGATCGTCTCGGCCACCGAGATCGCCAACTCGGCTTCCGCCTCACGAGAGTAAAGCGTCTGGACCAGCAAGGGGAGGATGACCGGCTCGTCGACCTGGCTGGCCAGATCCAGAATGTGCCCACGGGTGGCCTTGTCCAGGCGCGGCAGTCGGCCGCCTTCGCCGGGCGCCAGCCAGGAGCGGACGGCGAAATAGGCGCCCACCGAGCTGCGCTGGCGTGAGAAGCTCTCCAGCAATCGTTGCCGTTCGTTGGCGAGCATGGCGAGTTTTGGCGCCCCGCCACTGACAGCGTCGACCTGCAGGTAGCGCAGCCGGCCCGACAGGTCGATCAAGCGGCTTGTGGCCGCCAGGTAAGCGCAAATCGCCCGGTGCCGGGCGGCGTCGGCATGCTGCGCCGCGAACTGCCGTCGCAGGTCGAGCGTGGCGTCCAGGATGCCGTCGACCTCGTGTTTGGCCTCCAACAGCCGGTTGATCCGATCGAGGATCTGATCGCTGGTTCTGGCGTCGCCGAACTTGCCCACCAAAACGGCCCATTGTTCGACGGCTTGCGCCGCCTTGTCGAGCGCTGCATTGCTTTGGTCGGAGAAGCGGGCCGCGTCGGTCGGGACGGCCCGCTTGAGCGTCCCTGTCCAACCGCTCAGCCCGTCGGCGGGAGAGGTCTGGGCCGCCGCAGGCGATAGCAGCGCCAGAACATGGGCCGCAGCCAGGATGATGGTGATACAATGTTTCACAGTGAGAGATGCATCGCGGGAGCGTAGAACATTTCTCCTATACCTTGCAGGCAAGTCGAACGCCAGCCGTCCGGCGCCTAAAGAGCGATTCGCATGGCAATTCAACCGAGAATTGGCCTTGAACTGCGAAGTGAACGACCGGCCATCATCGTCTCGCCATGGCAACGGCTCTTGGGCCGATTGCTGCGCCGTTTCATCCTGCAGAGGATCGAGTCGCAACGCGCGAAAGAGTGGGCGCGGTTAAAGCCGCTTCTTGCCTTGGCGCGGAAGTGCAGCAATCGCGACGAGCTGGAATCGCTCCTTGGCGCCCCGCGGTACGCGATGCACGGTGAACTATTTGGGACGTCGCACGGCAACTCTCAAGTCGAGCATCCCGACCTTGTCGAGGTGTACGAGATCGGACGTTACGTTGTGGAGCTGTGGTTCAAAGGGGAACGGATTTGGTCGTTGGCTAGCTACCTCGCCCTGAGCCCCTGGGAAATAGCCGCATTGCCTAGATGAGCCGCTAGCCAAAGCCAATTGGCCGTTCATGTGCCCCTCACAAACGCCAGGTGTTTTTGCCAGTGGGCGTTGTCCAAAGAGGGAAAATCTACCCTCAGATGTACCCCACGGCTCTCCTCGCGCATGGCCGCGGCGGCGATCATCAGGCGGGCGACCCAGAGCATGTTCTGCAACTGCCAGCCGGCCGGATCGTTGAACTGGCGATTGAGCACGTAGCCGCACCAGTGGTCTACGGTCTCTTGCGCCTCGCTTAACCCGGCCGCGTCGCGACGCACGCCGGCCGCCCGCCACATCAGGCTCTTGAGCGAATTGCGGATGTCGTCGAGATCGAGCGTCTCGGGCGAGTCGCCCCGCCCCGTGCTTTCCAGCGCCGGGTTCTCCAGCGCCAGCGCGCGAAAATCGTCGGGCATTTCCAAGGCCACCCGCGAGGCGGCCTCGCCGGCCCGAGCGCCATAGACCAGCCCTTCGAGCAGGCTGTTCGACGCCAGCCGGTTGGCGCCGTGCAGACCGCTGGAACTCACTTCGCCGGCGGCCCACAAGCCGGGCACGGTCGTGCGGCCGTCGAGGTCGATCGTCACCCCGCCGATCATGTAGTGGGCGCCCGGCCGGACCGGGATCCAGTCTCGCGTGATGTCGATGCCGAACTCCGCACAGGTCGCCGCGATGCCGGGAAACCGGCTGCGGACACGGGCGGGATTGAGGTGCGAGAGGTCGAGGTAGACGTTCGGGTGCCGTGTCCGCTCCATCTGGTTGACGATCGCCTGGCTGACTACGTCGCGCGGCGCGAGCTCCGCCCGCTCGTCGTAGTCGGGCATGAAGCGGTAACCCGTGCGGTCGACGAGCCTCGCCCCTTCGCCCCGCATCGCCTCGGTGATCAGGCTGCGGCTGCTCCCGGCGATGTAGAGCACGGTGGGGTGGAACTGCATGAACTCCATGTCGCGCAGCTCGGCCCCGGCGCGGAACGCCAGAGCGTGCCCGTCGCCGGTCGCCACGGGAGGATTGGTTGTTTCCCGGTAGAGCTGCCCGGCGCCCCCCGTGCAAAGGATCGTCTGTTTGGCCCAGACCAGGGTTTTGCCGTGCCGGGAGTTCCAGACGAGCGCCCCTCGGCAGACGCCCTCGTGCGTCAGCAGGTCGAGAGTGAAGGTGTCTTGCCAGGCGATGACGTGCGAGAGAGTCTGTACGCGGTCGATGACGGCCCGCATCACTTCGCGGCCCGTGGCGTCGCCCAGGGCGTGAACGATCCGGTCGTGGCTGTGTCCTCCTTCGCGGCCAAGGGCCAACTCCCCCGATTCCTCGTCGAAACGGGCCCCCCAGTCGATCAATTCGTGGATACGCCGCGGCGCTTCGCGCACCACGAACTCGACGACCTCGGACTCGCACAAGTCGCCCCCAGCGCGCAGTGTGTCGTCGATGTGGTTCTCGAAGCGATCTTCGGGATCGAGCACGCCCGCGATCCCTCCTTGGGCGTAGTTGCTGTTCGATTGCAGAAGGCTGTCTTTGGTGGTCACCAGCACCCGCAGGCGCGGGTCGATGGCCAGGGCCGCACGCATGCCAGCGAGTCCGCCGCCGATGATCAGCACATCGGTGAAATGGTGCGGAACCCGCTTCGGATGGAAGGGGACAAGATACCTCGGTTCGCTCGAGCCGAAGCGCGTCTTAAGCGTGGGATGCACTTGGAAGTCCGGGGAGCTTTTAGCCTCAGGCTATTTCGTCCCCTTCGCTCTCGCTTTGTTGAACTCGATGTATTGCTCCTGATATTCGGGCGGGGGCGGGGCGCGGCGGCTTTCACGCAGGTTGCGCAGCTTGTCGTCGCGTTTCTGGCCACCGGTAAGCGAGCTTCCGCGCGGCCGCAGGCCGAGACTGCGCAGCGCATCATCAAGTTCTTGCCGTGCGGCATCGCCCTTCGGTCCCGATTCGTCAGCCGCTTTCTTCAGGCGGTCCCACTGCTGCACGAACCGTTCGAGGTCTTCCTGCGACCACTTGAGCTTGTCGAGAAGCTCTTGATCGGGCTTGTCTTTTGCAAGCTGGTCTTTGAGCCTATCCAGTGCCAGGTCGGTCGCCTTGCGGGCGTATTCCTGATTGGGATCATCGCCGCCTGGCTCGCTGTCGTCGGTTTCTTCGGCAGGCGTGGTCTCGTCCGGTCCCGGCTCGCCGCCGCCCGTGGGGTTGCTGCGCTGTCGTCCGCTCCGCACGTCGTTTCCACCTCGGTCGCTGGGCGTGGGCTCTCCGTCTACCCCCTCGTTGTTGGCACTGGGCTGCGGCGCGCCTTCGGCTTTCTTTTTGTCGTCCCTGTTTTGCGGTGCCGGGGGACGCTTGCCATTTGGCTGCTTCTCGGCGTTTTTGTCTGAGTCGCGATCGGGCTGGCCCGGCTGATTCGACGCGTTGTTGTGACCGCGCGGATCGGCCGTCTCCGGCGACTCAGCCTTTCGACCCTTATCGCTCTCCTGCCCTTGCCCCTGGTTGCTGCCGGGGCCTTTTTCGCCCGACGGTTTGCCGCCAGTTGGTTTGTCGGATTTCTGTTGGTCGCCCCCCTTCTCTCCGGTCGCTCCTTTGCCTTGCGTCTCGCCCTGACCGCCACCTTCATCGGCTTCGCTGTTCTGGCCGGCCGAACCGGTTCCTTCACTGTTCGAACGTTGGCCGCCGCCACTCTTGCCGCCCCCCTCCCGATCGCCCTGTTGGGCACCCTGCGAATCCGATTGGCGCTTGCTCCTGCTGGCCGGCGATTCCGGCTCGTCTTCGGAAGTCCCCTTCTTGGCGTCGGGACTGAGTTGGTTCTTCTTTCGGTCCTGGGTCTGGTTCTGCGGTGCCGGTGCGCCGTGTTTGTTGGCTCCCTCGCTGTCACCAGCGCCCCCGTCGCCCTTGTCTTTCGAATCGGGATCGCCCCCTTTCTGGTCGGGCGACTCGCCCTTGTGCTTCTTCACCTTGTCGTCGGGCTCGCCGGCGCCTTTGGCCTGGCCTCCCTGACCCTCGCGCGGATGGGTTTCGCCGTCGGCCTGTTTCGCTTCCTCGTCTCCCTCTTTGGAGTCGCCTTGCTTGCCGTCGCCCGTCTTGTCCTTCTCCGACTTGTCGCTCCCTTCGTTGGCGGAGCCCTGCTTGTCGCCCGACTGGGTCTTTTCTCCGGCAGACGGTTTCTTGCCGTTCTTTGCGCCCGGCTTTTCGCCTTGATCCTGATCCCCTTCGTTCCTGGCGCCCGCCTGGTCTCCGGGACCGCCCTTCTGGTCGTTCTGCTTGTCCGTCAGCGGGCCGTTGTTATCATCCGATTTTTTCTTCTTGCCTTGTGCTCCGTCGGATTGGTCTTGCGGTTTGTCGCCCTGCTGGGTTTGCCCCTCTTCGCCGGTTTTGGACCGATCGGGTTGCTCCTTCGCCCCCTGACGATCACCGCCGTCCTTGGGTCGGCCTTCTTGTGAGTCGGCGTCTTCACCTTTTCGCTCGCCCGTTTGTTTCTGGCCGGTACGCGTTTGTTTCTCGTCGCCGTTTTTCCCGTCGCCGTTCTCGCCTGGTTCGGTCGTGGATTGCTTCTCCTTCGACTCGCCGGCTGACTTCGGCTGGTTTCCCGGTTTTCCGCCGGACTGCGACGGGCCGCCTTCGGTTGATCCCTTTTTTTGATCGCCGGCCTCTTTGCCCGCTTTGCCATCCGAGTGGCCGTTCTTGTTGTCGCCAGATTTCTGATCTCCCGATTGCTGATCCGCTTCTTGCTGCTGGTCCGGTTGCTTTTTCTGCTGGGAGTCGTTCTCGCCGCTCTTGTTGTCCTTGTTCTTTTCGTTGAAGTACTTGTTAATCTCGTCGATCGCCTTGCCGGCGTCGCGTTCCGGATCGACGCGCTTCGACTCGTCGCTGTTCTCGCCGCCTTGTTTTTCGGTGCCTTGATTTTCGCTGCCCTGGCCCCCACGCTCCGGATTATCGCTAGTGTCGGAGTTTCCTCCTTCGGGCTTCTGCTCGCCGGAGTTGCCTTCACCGGTTTGTGGTTTGTCGCTAGAGCCACGCTGACCGTTCTCGCCTGCGTTCGAAGAACCTTGCTCTCCCGATTCTTTGCCCGTCTCTTTCTTTCTTTCGTTCTTCTTGCCCTCCTTCGACTTGTCACCCGGCTTGTTTTGATCGTCCGGCTGCGCTTCTCCTGCGTCGCCCTCCTCGCCTCCCTCCCGATTCTCGCCGTGGCGCTTGCCCGCCTGGTTCTTCCGCCCGTCGTCCTGTTTGGGCTGCTGGTTCTGATCAGGGTTCTGCGCGTTTTGGTCGTCTTGGCCCTGCCCCTGCTCGTCGGCCGAGGCGACGCGCAGCCGGTAGTGGGGCGTTTCACCGTGGTTGGAGTCGGGCTCGCGGTTGTCGTCGGCCGAGGCCCAGAACTCGATCAGTTCGCCCGGTTTAACTTCGAGCCGCTTCAAGTCGAGCAGGTAATCGCGGCGGAACTGGCCGGCGCGCGGCTCGGCTAGCAGCGAGTCCTCGACGAGCGGCGTCTTGCCGCGTCGGGCCTGGAACTTTACGGCCGCCAGCTTGAAATCGGGGTCGGCCGCCTGCACGGCGAACCGCACCGGCCGGCCGGCCGGCACCACCAGGTCTTTGGACGGATCCAGTTCCGGCTCGACCAACTCGACCTCAGGAGGCAGGTCGCGAATGACCTCGATCGTGTAGCGGATCGGCTTGGGATTTTCGTGCCCGTCTTGATTGCGGAACCTCAGTTGGTAGCTTTCGTGTTCGGGGCGCCGCAGGCTGTCGCTCCAGACCAAGGAGAAGCTTACCGTGGCCCGTGTCCCGTCGACCTGCATGTCGAGGTCGTTGCGGCCGTCGCATTCAAAGTCGAGATCGGCCTGGCGAATAGGCTGGTTTGCCTTCGCTCGCAACGTAACCCGCGTGCCGACGAGCCCCTGGATGTCGCCGTGACGGGCCACGGTGCGGGGGGGCAGCTCCGAGTATTTAGGATACTGGTACTCGATTTCCTCGACGACGATCGTCGGGGCCGTATCGACCTTGATCTTGTGGTGCGGCGAGAAGGCGTCGCCCGCCTCGATCCAGTATTCCAAATCCTGCTGTAAACCGAGGTTGTCCGGCGGCAACTCGGCCGCGAAACGGTAGCCGTTTTCGGGTTTCGTCATCGGTACGGCTCTTGCCAGCACCTGGCCGTCGACCGTCGAATAGCGCAGCGTGATCGGCTCGCCCGCCCGGACGCCGTCGATCTGGGCGCTCACCGCCAGGTGCTGATCGTGAAAGCCGTTGGCGTCGCCCGGTTGGATGTCTCGAATCAACACCCGCGTGGGGGGCGCGACGTCCGACCAGGGCGACATGACGCGGCGGAACGACGTGAACGGGTTCTTCGGCGACAGCACGGCGTAGAGGGCCACCAGGAACACGGCCGCGACCAGGGCCAGCAACAGCCGGATGAGCGGCGCGCGGTCGACGGCCACCTCCGCGTGCGCCGAGCTGAGCGCGTTGGCAGCCTGTACTTCCATGGCCTCGTAGATCTTTTCGGGCAACCGTTCGGAGCCCGACCGCAGCAGGAGGAAGTTGATCAGGCTGTTCTTGAGTCCCGGACGGTGCTGCTCGATCGTGTAGGCCGCGTAGACTGGGTTGACGCGGCGCATCGCCAGGGGGAGCAGCTTGAAGAGGGCAAACGCCGCCGCCCCTGCCGCCAGCACGCCGAAAGCCGCCACGCGGCCGGCGACGCTGAGTCCGCCCTTCACAACCCAGTGATCGAGCAACGCCACCAGCATCAAATAAACGAGCGATGTGACGACCAGCAGCATCATGGAGGTCGAGAAATCGACCCCCTTCACCTGCCGCCGGGTACGATGGAGCTGGGTCTCAATGTAGCGGTCGTAGGCGATAACCTGCGAACCGAAGGGATCGGCCAAGCCCTGCCGGGCCGGCGAGGTTTCGGGCGAAGTCGTTCCGGCAGCCATCCAAAGCACCTCCTCGATAAGCGTTAGTCTACATTATAGACGCCCGTTGCAAGCAGTCTGCTCCTTCGTGCCGCCGTGGTTTACAATGTCGGGAGTGCTCACTTTTGGGGGCTCGATGCGCTTTGAATCCCGAACCTTCTGGCTATCCAAAGACGCCGACGAACCGGCCCAGTACCAAGACGCCTTTGCGCTCGACCCCGAAACCGGGCGGGCGGCCATCGCCGACGGCGTCAGCTCGGCCATTTTTTCCGGTCCCTGGGCGCGCCTCCTGACGCTGGCGGCTGCGGCCGATCCCCCTCCCTTGGAGGATGGGGCGGCCTTTCAGGCCTGGCTGGCGGAAAAGCGCGCCGCCTGGGCCAATAGCGTCGACACCAGCAAGCTTACCTGGTACCAACGGCCCAAGATGGTCGACGGGGCGATGACGACGCTCCTGTGGCTCGAGCTCGTGCCGGCGGAGACGAACGATCAGGGGCTGGCGCTGCGGTATCAACTTCAGGCCTTCGCCATCGGCGATAGCTGCCTGTTCCACGTTCGCGACGGGAAGCCCCTTTACTGGTTTCCGTTGGAGACGTCGGGCGAGTTCGGGCTCAACCCGGCGGTGCTGGCGAGCGTCGACCGGCAGGCCGACCACCTGCTCGAGTTCAAAGCCCGGTCGCAAGATTGCTTGCCGGGCGATTTGTTGGTGTTGGCCACCGACGCCATCGCCCTGTGGGCCATCGAACGCATCGAGTCGGGCGAGATGATCGACTGGGCGCGCTCCTGGGACTGCTCCGACGAGGACTGGCGGCAAGAAATCTTCGCCTCCCGCGAAGCAAAGCAAATGCGGTTCGACGACAGCACGCTCGTGCTGCTGGGCGTGGTGGAAGAACGGCCGGCGCCGGTAAGGTCCCCGGAAGAAACGGCCGAGCCGGAACTCTTGCCCCTTTCCGAGGAAACACCGCCGGCGGAGGTAGAAGTCGTCGCACAGGAGGAGCCGTATGGCGAAGAGCAGGTTGAGCCAGCGTCTCTGGAAGAGGCCAGCGAGCCCCAGTCGGCGGAATTAGAAGAGCCAGCGCGGGCCGACGAGGTAGACCGCCTCGATGCGGCCATCGAAGAGGGAATGGAGAAGTTAGACGAAACGGCCGCTGCGAACAGCGAGCCGGAGCCGACCATCGGCGGCGAAAATCCGACCTCCCGGCCAACCGAAGGCTGAACTCATGGCCAACGCTGTGTCGATGCCGCCCGCAGGCTGGTTTGCCGATCCGAAGGTGCGCCGGTTCGCCCTCTGGGGCGCCGCGGGTTGCCTGGCCGGGGCTTTAATGGGGCAACTGCTGCTTGCCGCGACCCGTTCGCACACCGTTCAGGGCGCTCAAGCGGTCTGCCTGGTGATCGACTGTTCCGGTAGCATGCGCGGCGACAAACTGAGCGAAGTGAAAGGGGCAGCTCAGGATTTCGTCTCGCGGCACGGATCGTCAACCGATCGGATCGCCGTTGTCGGCTTCGACAACCGCGTGTACCGAGAGTGCCCGCTGACCGACGACGTCTCGCGGCTGCAGAGGAGCATCGAAGGATTGCTCGGCGGAGGGAGCACGGCCATGGATTTGGGCCTTCGAGCCGGCGCGCAGGAACTCGAAGAGCTACCCGCCGACTGGCGTAACTCATCCGTGGCGCGAAGCATCCTGCTTTTCACCGACGGCCAACCCGACGACGCAGACGCGACGCTTGCTGCGGCCTCGTCTTGCCGGTCGTCGGGCGCGCGGATCGTCGCCATCGGGACGGGGGATGCCCGCACCGATTTTCTCGAGCGAGTGACCGGTGACCGCAAGCAGGTATTTCAGGTTGGCTTTGGTGATTTCGCGGCAGGCTTCAAGCAAGCTGAGAAGGCGATCTACGGCGGGTCGCTCGTCGAAGCGGGCGGCGGGAACGAGAGCGTCTTGCGGACGCTCATTCGGACGGGAGCCTGGGGAGTACTGGCGGCGTGCGGCCTGTCGCTGGCGCTGGTAGCGGGGCAGAACCGCTACCTGCGCCGTGCGGCGCTGACGGGCGGCGAAGCAACCGTGGCGGCGCTTGGCGGCGCAGCGGCGGGGTTTTGCGGGGCGGTGGCCGGTCAACTCCTTTATTCCCTGGCGGCGGCCACGGCCAACCTGCCGGGAATCGGCTTGTTGGCGCCGATCACTATGCCCTTGGGCCGCCTTGTGGGCTGGACGCTCATGGGCGGGCTTGCCGGCTGGGGAATGTCGTGGTTCGTTCCTAACCTGGGCGCGAACCGCGCAGCGCTGGGTGGAGCGATCGGCGGCGCGGTGGGGGGACTGGCGTTTCTCGTCGCCATGCACGTCACGGGAGATTTCCTCGGGGCGCTGCTCGGCGCGGCGATCTTGGGAGCGGCCATCGCCGTCATGCTGGCCTGGGTTGAGGCCGCGTTCCGACAAGCTTGGTTGGAGGTTCATTACGGCAAAGAGGTGGTTACCGTCAGCCTGGGTGCCAAGCCGGTCAAGGTCGGCAGCGACAACCGGGCCTGCCAGGTGTACGCGCGCGGCGCCCGGCCGCTGGCGTGCCAGTACACGTTCGGCGACGGGAAAGTCGTGTGCGTTGATTTCGCCACGGAGACATCCGTTGCGGTCGAACCAGGGCATGAACAAGAGATTGGGGGTGTGCGCGTGGTCGTGCGCGGCTCGCGCCGGGCCGAGAAGAGCGGGGCTACGTCATACGGTGAGACCATTCCCGGTCAGGTGAAAAGCGTCGCGCCCCCTCCACCGCCGAAGGTGTCGCACTCGGCGGCTCCTCCGCCCCCCGACGCAATCGCCCCGGACGCCAAAGCGCCGGCGCGAACTCTGTCCGCCCCTCCGCCCCCGCCGCGAAAGGCTTCTCCCGCCAAGGGGAGTGTTTCGAGCCCGCCCGCATCAACGGAGGTGCCACAAGGCGAAACGCGCGTCATCCGGCCCGTGCCCCCGCCGCCTCCGCCACATAAGAAGCAGTAGCAGGCGGACCATTCGGTCCTAAGATCTGCCCGCGTCCCGGTCGCCTCTGGCTTCGCCCGTTTCACGCACGCTATACTAATCGCCGCGGCGCCCGGGAAGCCATCGGATAACTTGGCACACTCTCTACTTCTAAAGGGATCCGACCATGATCAGACACGCCTCGTTCTTGTCAGCCTTGATTGCGGTTGCGGCCGTTTCGGTCGTCTGCGCGGCCGAGTCGCCCAGCGGCCTCGATCAACAAGGCCAGCCCGACTTGAAGTTTGCCGGGCCGATGGCTTTTGGCCCCGACGGCATTTTGTTCGTCGGCGATCCCCTGAGTGCCGCCGTGTTCGCGATCGACACCGGCGACCGCTCGGCGGCGGATGCTGGAGCGATCAACGTTCCCGCCGTCAACCAGCAGGTTGCCGCCGTTCTCGGTTCCTCGCCCGATCAGGTGTTGATCAACGACCTGGTCGTCAACCCCCTGTCGGGCACGGCTTACCTGAGTGCGTCTCGCGGACGCGGTCCGGATGCCACACCCGTCATCCTGCGCATCGGCGGCGACGGCAAGGTCGCGGTCTTGTCGCTCGACAAGGTGCACTACGCCAAAGCCCCGTTGCCCAACGCGCCGGATGCGAGCGCGAAAGACCGTCGCGGCAACAGCCAGCGGCAAGAGTCGATCACCGACGTGGCTTACGTGGATGGGCGGGTTGTCGTCGCGGGCCTCTCGAACGAGGAGTTTTCGTCTAACCTCCGCACGATTCCGTTCCCCTTTACGCCCACCGACACGGGGACAAGCGTCGAAATCTTCCACGGCTCGCACGGCAAGCTTGAAACCCACGCGCCGGTGCGGACGTTTGTGTCGTATACCATCAACGATCAGCCGCATCTGTTGGCCGCTTACACCTGCACCCCGCTGGTCAAGGTGCCGCTGGTGGACTTGAAGCCGGGCAAAAAAGTGCGCGGCACCACGGTGGCCGAGTTGGGCAACCGCAACCGACCGCTCGATATCATCGTCTACGAGAAGGGCGGGAAAGATTATCTCCTCATCGCCAACAGCGCCCGCGGAGTGATGAAGGTCGCCGCGGAGCAACTCGGCGATGCCGACGGCATCACGTCGCCCGTGCCCGACAAGGCGGGCGTCGGTTACGAAACGATCGAGAATCTCAAAAACGTGCAGCAGCTCGACAAGCTGAACGATAAGGAGGCGATCGTTTTGATCGAGGCTTCGCCAGGCGTGATCAACCTGCAGACGGTGCCGCTGCCGTAAAGTCGATGCGGGTGATCTCAAACCGCCGCAATGGTGCGCAAATCGACAGCCCAGGGCGCTCCCCTGGGACTGTCGTGCTGCCGCCGCGGGGTTCACGTTGTCTCATCGTTTTGCTCGGGCTCAGCTCCGCGACCGCGTGGGCGACAGAACCACCCGCGCCGGCCGTGGTGCTCGCGACCGATACTGAAGGCCGCCGCGTCTTCGAAGTGCGCGGGCTCGATTCTAACGAAGTGCCGCCGATTGACGAGATCGGCCATCGGTTCGCCGCCTACGCCGTATTTGACGCCCAAGTCACCGCCCCGCCGCCGCTCGCCGGGCACTACTCGGTCGACGATGGCTCAATCCGATTCACGCCTCGGTTTCCCTTGCAGCCGGGGATGCGGTATCGGGCCGTGTATCGCGACGCCGGCGAGGAAAGCGACCAAACCGTTCTCAGCAAGGAGTTCGTGATCCCTGCGCGCGTCGTGTCGGCCGCCGCGCGTGTGGCGGCCATTTACCCCACCACGTCCACGCTCCCGGAAAACCAGCTCAAGTTCTACATTCAATTCACGGCTCCGATGAGCCGCGGCGGCGCTTACGAGCACCTGAGATTGCTCGACGCCGAGGGACAACCGGTTGATCTGCCCTTTCTCGAGCTGGCCGAAGAGCTTTGGAACCCAGCCGGCGATCGGTTGACCCTGCTGCTCGACCCCGGCCGGGTGAAACAAGGACTCAAGCCGCGAGAAGAAGTCGGGCCGGTGCTCGCCGAGGGCCGGCGATTCACGCTCGTGGTCGACCGGCGCTGGCCCGACGCCGCTGGTCAACCGCTCGCCGGCGAATTGCGCAAAGCGTTCCGGGTCGCTGCCGCCGACGACACGTGCCCCAAGCCCAGAGCCTGGCGGCTGAACATTCCGCGGGCCGGTTCGCGGTTGCCGCTCGTCGTCGATTTCGGCGAACCGCTCGATTACGCCCTGCTGCAACGGATGTTGTGGATTGTTGATCGACGAGGCGAACCGGTGCCGGGCAGCATTGAAGTTGGCGAGGAGGAAACGAGTTGGCGCTTCTTGCCGCAGCAACCCTGGCGGCCGGCCAAATATCGGCTCGTTGCCGACACACTACTCGAAGATCTGGCGGGCAACAGCATTGCCCGCAAGTTCGAGCTCGATGCCCGTCAGGCGGGGAACGGGACGGCGGAACAGGAAACGGCGAGCGTGGAGTTTCAGGTCAGAGAATAATTTCGGCCTTCGCGGGGGAAGCCTTGCTGTGGGCAAACTTGGGGAGAGCGCGGGAATGGAAGCCGGTTTTGTAATTTGATACGCCCTCACCCGGAGGGAGAGGAAACCGGCGGCCCATCTACCGGCGGCCCCGTCTTTAAGTCGCGAGCAAATGGATTTTCGAATCGACCTCGAAACGTTTCGCGGGCCGCTCGACTTGCTGCTGTATTTGGTTCGCAAGCATGAGGTGGAGATCGTCGACATCCCCATCGCCACGATCGCCGATCAGTATCTGCAACACCTGGCCGTGCTGGAACAACTCGACGTCAACACCGTGGGCGATTTTCTCGAGATGGCCAGCACGCTTGTGGAAATCAAGTCTCGCCTGGTGCTGCCGCGCGGCGGCGAGGAAGAGGAGGTGGTGGAGGACCCGCGGCAGGACTTGGTCAAGCGGCTCCTGGAGTATAAGGAGTTTAAGGACGCCGCCAGCATGCTTGAAGAACGGGGCCGGGCGTGGCAGGAGCGTTTTGCCCGGCGGGCCAACGACTCGCCAGACCGCGGCCACGACTTGGCCGACGAACCGATCCAGGAGCTGGAGTTGTGGGATCTGGTCAGCGCCTTCGGGCGGATCATGCGAGACTACCACGTCGCCGTCCCCTCCAACATCGTTTACGATGACACGCCGATCCACGTCTACATGTCGCGCATCCACCAGCGGTTGCTCGGCGGCGGCCGCGTCGCGTTCGGCGACCTTTTTGAACCGGGAATGCACAAATCGGCCCTGATCGGCATGTTTTTGGCCGTTCTGGAGCTGGTGCGGCATCACGGCGTTCGCGCCGAGCAACAAGAACTCCACGGGGAGATCTGGCTATCTCCGGGTGAAGTGCTGTCAGAATCGGTCGACCCGCTGAAGGTCGACGATTACTCCCGGCCCGCGGGTCAACCCTGAACTTCGCTCCACGAGCGACTGTCTGACCGGAAAGCGGCCGCGGTCAGGTGATTCGGCCGCTTATCCTCGATCCCTCGATCTTATATCCTTTATCGTTCATCGCGCCCGCGGCCCGCGATCATTCGATCTCGACGGCCGTGCCAGCGGCCCAGTCACGTCAGGAGACGAATGGTCAACAATCTGCCGGTCAAAACGCTCGTTCACAAAGGTCTGACGATCGAGGGCTATTCTCGCGCCGCCGTCCAAACCTATTGGCGCATTCCCGAATTCAAGCTTGGTTTTGATCTCGGCGCTCAGCCCTGGGCCTTTATGGGGACGGGCACCTGGCTGGTCTCGCACACCCATCTCGACCACGTGGCGGCGCTGCCCGTCTACGTAGCCCGACGCCGCATGATGAAGATGGAACCTCCCACCATCTATCTGCCCGAAGAGGCCGTGGAGAACGTCGAGCGAATCCTGAAGTTGTTCACGCGGCTCGATCGCGGGCGGATGCCCTGCACACTCGTGCCGACGAAGCCAGGTGACGAGATCGAGCTCTCGCGGGAGCTGGTCGTCACCGTCTCTTCGACCAAGCACACCGTGCCGTCGCTGGGCTTTGTGGTCTGGGAGCGACGGCGCAAGTTAAAGCCCGAGTTTCAGCAGCTTTCCGGCGACCAGATTCGCGATCTGCGTCAGTCGGGCACAGAAGTGACGGAAGAGCGACGAATTCCGCGCCTGGCCTATCTGGGCGACAGTTCACCTGAAGGGCTCGACAACTGTCCGGCCATGTTTGAGGCCCAGGTGTTGATCACCGAGTTGACCTTCGTGGCGCCGCGTCATCGCAAGGACAAGATCCACAAGTTCGGCCACATGCACCTGGACGATCTGATCGAGCGTCGCGACCGGTTCCGCAATGAGCTGGTCGTGGCTACGCATTTCAGCACGCGTTATCACCAGAACCAGGTTCGGCAACACGTGTCGCAGGCCCTGCCCGACATGCTGGACGGCCGTCTGTATCTATGGCTGTGATCGCGGTCAGCCGCGCAAGGTCCCCTCTCCCTCTTTGAGAGGTTAGGGTGAGGGCGGGGCGTAGCAGTGACCAGCTTGCCCCGCGCGGTCCCTTTCACTCATGGGCGAATCGCACGAACATGGGTTAGCCGCGGCAAGTCACTTGTCGCCCGTACGCCCGTCCGCTTTGCGGCAGTGGGCTACCGACCGCGAGTCGCCAGTCCAACCAAGACCCCGCAGTGGATGAGGGTGGGGACGATCGCCTGCGGTTCGAGGCCCGCCTCCACCAGCCACTCGCGATACTCGGCGGCGCTGTAGGCCCGGCCCTCGGTGAGCGAAAACAGGGCGGCCGAGTAGAGGGCCACGGGCAGGGGACCGTCGAGCGCGTCGTTGAGAAAAACGTCGTGCATCAAGAGCCGCCCGCCGGCAGGCAGGGCCGTGGCGCAGCGACCGACCAGGTGCCGGCATTGCGGCACGTCCCAGTCGTGCAGCACGTTCGAGAGCAGGATGCAATCGGCGCCCTCCGGCAGCGGATCGTCGAACATGTCGCCCGGCCGGCATTCGAGGCGGTCGCTGACGTTGTAGAGCTGGCCCATTTCACGGGCCACTTTCAGTACCTCGGCCCGGTCCCAGACGATCGCCCGCAAACCCGGAAACTGTCGCAAGTAGGCGATGGCGTAAATCCCGCTGCCGCCACCGACGTCGACCAGCAGCCGCGAGTCGCCCAGCGGCACCCGCTCAGCCAACACCGGCGCCACGTTCTTGGCGCGGCCGGCGAGCCCCATCGTGAGGTGCCGGGCGGAAGCTTCTTCGTCCATGGCCGATCGCACGCCGGCGCGATAGATGAAAGCCGCCCCTTCTTCGTCCTCGGCCGTTCCGGGTGGCCGATTGGTGCGCAGACGCTCGACCATCGACCGTACCCCGGGGCTGTCGGCCGCCAGTCCGATGTAGGCGCTGACGTCGAATTCCGAATCGGCCAGAAGGTGCTCGCGAGCCAGCGGCGTTAACGCCAGCCTTTGCTCAGCGTCGGCCCGGATCAGCCCCATCGCCCGCAGGGCCGTGAAGAGCACGATGGAAGGCCGCCTGGCCAGCCCGATCTCCGCGGCCAGCTCGTCGCTCGTCATCGACCGACCGGCGAGTTTGCTGAATAGACCGAAGTGTGCCACGGCGGCCGTCAGAAGCTCGGTGCCGTAGCTGCCCCGAAAGGCTTCGAAGATGGACGTGGGATCGGACGTGGGCTGGGGCAAGGGGCGCATGGCGTCGTTCTTGTAGTCCCTGTGGAGAAGTCTTCGCGGGTTGCCCAGCCTTATCGGCCGGCAACCGCCCGTTCATCGGCCGTGGCTGGGGCTTTGGCCGGGATAAAGGCGGTGACTTGCAAGTTGATCAGGCGGCGCGCCTGGCGGTTGTCGTCCAGAAGAATCCGGGCCTCGACGACGCGCCGGTCGGTATTGGCGGTGGGGTCGAGGCCCGTCACCGTGTTCTTGGCCACCATGCTGCCGATGAACGTGACGTGTCCCGTGAGCGTGGCTCCCAGCGCCTTGCTCTCGACGCGGGCGGTCTCGTTTGGCCGGATGCGGCGGACGTCGTCTTCGTAGATCTCGGCCACCGCCACCATACGGCTGATGTCCGCCATTTGCAGCACCGGGTGCTGGGCGAGTGTCTCTCCTTCGTTGAGGAAGATCTTGAGTATCTGGCCGTCGCTGGGCGCGCGCAGCGTCGTGAGTTCGAGGCGGCGGCGCGCCAGTTCCACCTGCTTATCGAGCGAGTCGATCTGGACAATCGAGGGTATGCGGGCGCGATTGGCCTCGGCCGTCTTGCGTTTGGCTGCCGCCTCGCGATGAGCCAGGTCGATCCCCTTGCGTAGTTTTTCGAATGCGTCCTCCGCGGCCGACAGTTCGTTCGCTGCCTTCTCGGCGGCCAACCGCTGGTGGGCGAGTTGCTGGTCGGAAACGATCTGGGCGCCGGGCCCTTCACTGCCGGCGCTGCGCACACCCTCGAGCCGCTGGAGATCCTGCTGGGCGGAAGTATGCGCGGCTCGGAGCACGGAAATCTTCTCTTGCTGGGCGGCCGCGTCGAGCTCTTGCAGCTTCGCCTGTTCCTCGGCGAGGTCGGCCTCGTCCAGCGTCGCCTCAGCGTAGCGCTCCTCGGCCGTTTTGCGCCCGCGGGCTTCGCGAAGCTGCGTCTCGGCCAGCTCAAGCTCCCCCTGGCGGAGCGAGTGGCTCTCCAGCACGGCCAACTCGTCGCCTTTGGCCACCTGTTGGCCCAGCTCGACCTTCAGCTCTTGCAGCCGGTCTCCGGGCGTGCCGTTGATGCTAACCACGCCACCGGCCGGTTCCAGCCGGGCGAGGGCCGCGACCTCAATCTCGTCCGAATCGGCGCCGCCGGCGCCGCCGTTACGACCGGAGCTCGATTGAGAAGCGGCCATTCGGGCCGAATTGCCCTCGAGCAAGCCGAGCTCGCGCAAGGCGGCCCACGTTGCCAGCGAACCGACGATCGCCCCAGCGACTGCCGTAACCAAGATCCGTGTCATACAAGTCTTTCTGGGGCCAAAACTTCAGAGGTTGCAAAAAAAACGGCTTAGCACTCCGGCTCCCGATTTTGTGGGCGACCTCTTAAAATAGTCTAGGACGACCAGCAAGGTGCGGCAACGCTATGCGAATCAGCGCGATCCCTCAGCTTTATCGGAATGTTAATCGCTGGGGAGAAATACTTTCGGTGCTCAGCAAGTACGGGCTGGCCAATTGGTTCGCCCGGCTCGACTGGGATTTTGCCAAGCGTTTCTTTAAAGACGCCGACGGCGAGCTTTTGGCGCAGCACCGACCCGAGGCCCGCATTCGTCTGGCGCTGACGGAACTGGGGCCGACCTTCATCAAGCTGGGGCAAATCCTCAGCACGCGCGCCGATCTGGTAGGCGTCGAGCTGGCCACCGAACTGCAGCAGTTGCAAACAGCCGTCCGCCCCGACCTGCCCGACGTGGTACGGACCACGATCGAAAGCGAGCTCGGCCGGAACATCGAGGCCATCTTTGCCGAGTTCAGTGAAGAGCCGATCGCCTCGGCCTCGATCGGGCAGGTGCATTCCGCGAAACTGCGCAGCGGCCAAGAGGTTGTGGTCAAGGTTCAGCACGCCGGCATCGTCGACAAGGTACGGGTTGACCTCGATATTCTTGTCGGCCTGGCTCAAATGGCCGAAATGGTGCCGGAGCTGGCGCCCTACCGCCCGTGTGCCGTCGTCGCCGAGTTTCAGCGAACAATGCGGCGAGAGCTCGATTTCAGCCGCGAGGAACGTCACATGCGGGAGTTCGCTCACGACTTCGCCGGCGATCCGACCGTTTGCATCCCGCGATCGTTTCCGGAGCTGTGTACCAGCCGCGTGTTGACAATGGAGCGGCTCGTGGGCATCCGCTTGATCGAGCGGCAGGCGCTCATCGCGGCCGGCTACGACCTGGAGGAAGTGGCCCGCCGCGGCGCCGAGCTCTATTTGAAGATGATTTTCATCCACGGTTGCTACCATGCCGACCCTCATCCAGGCAACATCGTGGTGCTGCCGGACAACGTCATCGGGTTACTCGATTTCGGTATGGTCGGCCGCATCGACGAGCCATTGCGGGAAAACATCGAAGAGATGTTGTCGGCGTTGGTGGAGCACGACGCTCTCCTGCTGACTTCCACGATCACGCGCATCGGTATGACGCCTCCCCAGTTGGACCAGGCGGCGCTGAGCGTGGACCTGGCCGACTTTGTGGCCCACTATGCCAACCAACGACTCGACGATTTTGACCTGGGCGGCGCGCTGAACGAGATGCTGGAGATCATCCGCCGCTACCAGATCATGCTGCCCGAACGGGTGGCCATGCTGGTCAAGGTGTTCGTCATGCTGGAAGGGACAAGCCGCCTGCTCTCGCCGAGCTTCAGCTTGATGGAAGTGATGCACCCCTACAAGAAACAACTCGTCTGGCGGCGTCTCTCGCCCGCGCGGCACGCCCGCAAGTTGCGGCGGCTTTATTCGGAAGTCGAGCACCTGGTCGAGGTGCTGCCGAGAGGGCTCGTCGACATTCTGCAACAGGTGCAAACGGGCAAGTTCGACGTGCATCTCGACCACCGCGGCCTGGAGCCATCGGTCAACCGCCTGGTTTTGGGAATGCTTGCCAGCGCCCTGTTCCTGGGCTCCTCGCTTCTTTTGAGTTTCCACGTGCCGCCGCTTGTTCCCTGGCCCGACGCGCTGGGCAGACCCTCGCTTTTGGGCCTGGTCGGTTCGGCGATGAGCATCCTGCTCGGCCTACGTCTCTGGCGGGCGATCCACAAATCCGGCCACCTCGACCGAAAAAAGTAGAGGCGCGGCTACCGCGTTTCCTGCCCGCCGGCCGTGATTTTTCTGACCGCCTCCGGCGAGACTTTGAGCCCCTCCAACTCGAACATGGCGACGATCTCCTGGACCGACGCCTGGGGATAGAGGCGCACCTTCTCGCGGATCGCCTGATCCTGAGCGACGTGGGCGCCGACTTCCTCGCTGTGGATTACCGCCGGCGCAGCCGGGGGCTGGATGGGATCGAGCCCGTGCCGGCCGACCGACGCGGCTTCACCGCCCGACGGCCCATCATGTTCCACCTGCCTGGTCGACTGGTTCTTAGCCATGTTGTCCCTCGATTTGGTATCATTCAGAAACAAAACGGAGCGGTGCAAATAGCGTGCTAATGTCTCCGGTGAAGATTTTCCTCCTCAGAGGTTCCCCCTTGTGGCTGGGCTTTTACTCTCGCTGGCGACGCTTCTTGGCCTTGGCGCCGGTGAGCGCCCAACCGTGTTGGTGGTGGTGGGGGCGGAGGGGACGGAAGAGTATGGTCGGCAATTTCGCCAGTGGGCCGGGCGATGGAAGGATGCGTGCGAAAAGGGGCATGCCGATTTTGCCGCCATCGGCCTCGACGAGCCGGGCGAGACAAGCGACCATGACCTGCTGGAGCGCCGCCTGGCCGACGAAACCGCGGCCGGACGACAAGAGCCGCTCTGGCTGATCCTTATCGGTCACGGGACGTTCGACGGCAAGACGGCCAGGTTCAACCTCCGTGGACCCGATTTTTCCTCCGGCGAACTGGCCGCGTGGCTGACGTCGTTTGAACGCCCGCTGGCCGTGATCAACTGCGCGTCGGCGAGTGGCCCCTTCATCAACGACCTTTCGGGGCCGAACCGCGTGGTCATCACGGCGACGAAAAGCGGGTTTGAGCATAACTTCGCCCGTCTCGGCGATTATTTGTCGGCCGCGATCGGCGATCCTAAGGCCGATTTGGACAAAGACGACGAGACCTCGCTCTTGGAAGCCTTTTTGCTCGCGGCCGGCCGTGTGAAGGAGTTCTACGACTCCGACGCGCGACTCGCGACCGAGCACGCGCTTGTTGACGACAACGGCGACCGTTTGGGAACGCCCGCCGACTGGTTCCAGGGCGTGCGTGCCACGAAGTCGGCCCAAGATGGAGCTTCGCTCGACGGTTTGCGCGCCAGCCAGTTCCAACTCGTCACCGGTAGCGTTACCCAGCGGTTGACCCTCGAGGCCCGCCAGCGCCGCGACGAGTTGGAGGCGGCCGTAGCCCGTCTCCGGCAGCAGAAGGGGAGCCTGCCGGCTGACGATTACTACGCCCAGCTTGAACCGTTGCTGGTCCAGACCGCCAGATTGTATGACGAGGTCCCCCCCTCCCTCCCGGAGAAGAACGGGGTGCGGGACGACGAATCCACTACAGAGCCACCAACCGACGGGCCGAAGTAGCAGGTGCCCTCAGTTGCCGACGCTTTGAGGAGATACGACATGACCGCTTCGCATCCGCTTTGTTTCAAAACTTGCTCCAGGTTCCTACCTCGTCTATGATGCGGCGAGACGGATCGAAAATGGTTGATGCGTCCCTCAAGAAAAGCCCCTCGCTTCTCAGGTGAACCGTATGCTGACGATTCTGGGCAAAGAAACCGCCGGGTTTTGTGACGGATTGAGCCGCCGCAGCTTTCTGAAGATCGGCGGCATGGCGCTGGGCGGGCTGTCTTTGCCCCAGTTGCTCGCGGCCGAGGCAAAGGCCAGTACGGGCAGCTCGCATAAAGCCATCATCAATATCTTTTTGCCCGGTGGGCCTCCCCACCTCGACATGTGGGACATCAAGACCGAGGCACCGGCCGAAATTCGTGGCGAGTTCTCGGCAATTGAAACCAACGTGCCGGGCATCGAGATCAGCGAGATGTTCCCGCGGATCGCCGCCATGATGGACAAGTTCATCCCCATCCGCACGATCGTCGGCGCGTTCGGCGGGCACGACGGCTATCAGTGCATGACGGGGCGCGTGCCGAATAACCCTCCGGGAGGCGGCTGGCCCGCGATGGGGGCCTGGGTTTCCAAGGTTCAGGGAGAGGTGCGTCCCGGCGTGCCGCCCCACCTCTCGCTGATGTGGAAGACGGGGGCTTCCACCTGGGGCAATCCGGGCGACGGCGGCTTTCTCGGACCGGCCCATGCGCCGTTCCGGCTGGTTGGAGACGGCGGCAAGCGCATGTCCGACGACATGGTGCTGGGCGGTATCACGCTCGATCGGCTCCGCGACCGCACGCAACTGCTGACCGCCTTCGACCATTTTCGGCGCCAGGCCGACGCCACCGGCGTTATGGAGGGCATGGACACCTACGGTCGCCAGGCGATGGGCATTCTCACTTCGTCGGGCCTGGCCGATGCCCTCGATCTTTCCAAGGAAGATCCGCAGGTTGTGGAACGGTACGGCAAGAACGACCCCACCTATCAACGCGACGGCGCGCCGCGGATCGTTGATAACTTCTGCATCGCCCGGCGGTTGGTCGAAGCCGGCGCGCGGGTCGTCTCGATGAATTTCAGCCGCTGGGACTGGCACGGTCCCGACGGGATGAACTACGTGCAGGGTCGGGTCGACATGCCCCTGCTCGATCAGGCGCTTTCAGCGCTGGTGACCGATCTTCACGAACGGGGACTCGATCGCGACGTGTCGGTCGTCTGCTGGGGCGAGTTCGGCCGCACGCCTCGCATCAACAAGATGGCCAGCCGCGACCACTGGCCGCAGGTTTCCTGCGCGATCATGGCCGGCGGCGGGATGCGCACCGGCCAGGTGATCGGCCGCACAAACCGCTTGGGCGAATACGCCGCCAACCGTCCGGTGACCTTCCAGGAAGTGTTCGCCACGCTCTACCACAACATCGGCATCGACGTGAACACCGTGACGGCCCTGGACAATCACGGCCGGCCGCAATATCTGATCGACAACGGCACCCAGCCGATGGCGGAAGTCATCTGAAGTAGGGTGCGACGAGCAAGGCGAGTCCCACCGATGAGTAGTAGCGGGCCGATTCCATCGCCCTTCAATGTTGGGCGACTGGGACTACCGATCGGTGCCCGGCGACGGCACGACGGAGCGTGCCTGCGACTTGGTTCCCTCCACTCTCAGTACCACTGGTAGGCGTACGCGTGGAACCGTTTCAAGGCCGCTTCGCGCGGTTCCTCGTCGTCATAGCCCGACCAGCGTTCGTGCTCCGCCCGTAGCTGTTTCAGCACCAGCCGGTCGGCTAGTTGGTACGCCGTCCAACCCAACGACTGGCGACGGTTGTCGAGCGCCTCAGCCTCTTTTTCTCGCTGGGCCAACATCGCCTGGATTCCCGAGCGTATGATCGCGTCGTCGCAGTCGAGCAGCGGTCGCAGCAACAACACGCCCTCGGAACGAATCGGATGAACGCTGATTTGAACGCTGGCGGCCGGATCGCCGGCCAGAATCCGCCGCACGTTATACTCCACGACGATCGCGTCAACGGGCGTCAAGGCGAACAGGTAAATAGCAATCGCCAGTGTCCAAAGCTGCCGCCGCACGAGCCAACCAAAGCTTCGCCCGCGGCCGATTTTCCAGAGGACGAGAATGAATCCGACGACGACGGCCGACATGCCGTACAGGCCGACCATTCGCATCGGGCTCATGCCGTTGAAATCGATGTAGATCCCCATCCGGTGGTAGACGGCCACGGCGAGCACAAAATTCTCGGCCGACCAGAGCCAGCCCAGACGCCGCAGCTTCGCCAAGCGGGGATCGTGCATCACCGAGCCTCGAAACACGAGCGACAGGACGGTCGTCGCCAGGGCCAGGGCAAACGTTAGCCAGGCGGCGCCCTCGTGGGCGTAGCCGCTGTAGTAAAAACCCTTGGGAAACTCTCGAAACCAAAGCGTGCGGAACTCGAACACAAGGTAGACCGCGAAGAGCGTGATGACGGTCAGCAGCGTGTTGCGAAAGGCGGGATAGAGTCGGGAAGTTTCTGTAGCCGTCGGCTCGGCTCCTTCCCCTGAACCGTCTGACGGCGGGTTTCTTGGCTCTGAGCGTTCGGCGTGGCCTCTGGAGGCCTGCAGCAGCAGGCCCGTGGCAACCCAGGCCGCCCCGATCCAAAAGACGGTCTCTCCCAGCGACAGCCGCAGCAACCACTCGCGGGCCTGCTTGACGACCTGCTCCAACACCTCGGAAAAAGACGCCAGCAGGTCGGGGTTCGCCAGGACGAAGACCGTGCCGAATCCGACGAAGGCCGCCAGCGGCAAGGCGAAGTTGAGAAATGGTATGCGCGAAACCGACGACGCCGTGGCACACCGCGCGTACTGAATCAACCGCTGGTAGCCCGACGCGATCGATTGGGAAGCAAAGACGGCCGTTTCAGCCACGTAGGGGACGTGCCCCGACAGAGCCATGGCGAACGCCGCCAGCAGGAAAAACCCGGCCGCCACCAGCAGCTCCGATCCACACCACAACAGCCGGGCAGCCGACAAAGCGAGCATCGCCCCGATGAACCAGGCGACGGTGCCGAGGCGCGGTCGAAACGAGCCGCAGGCGAAAAGAACCGGGGCCAAGAGAAACAGCAAAGCGTAGCCTGCGAAGCCGTGCCCGCGGTAGATCGTCAAATCGCAGGTTGCAGCCAGCAGCAGCACGGCCACGACTTCCCGCCGGCGCACAGGCGGCTGATCGATCGTTCCGCGCCGCCATCCGTTCGGCACCGACCGGAACGGACTCGTTGCGGGCTCCGCGGGTGCGAAAAGCGAGGTTGCTGCGGGCTCGGTGGCCATTATCTTCGCCGCGAATGCCAGGAGAAGACGGGATGGGCTCTTTGTCTGGCTCGAGTCGCCTTTTCTCAATCGTTCTTACGAACGAAGGCGGCGTCTTGTTCGTGGTCCCGCAGCCAGCAGGGCCAACTCTTTTCCCAACGATCGGTCAAGGCATCACAGCCAAGCGAACGCAAGTGAATTTGTGCAGTCCCAATAGTCGGGAAGGAAAGACATAACCCCTCCGCGTGCCGTTAGGCTTTGGGTGAATGGGGCTATCCGATTGCGCGCGGCGACGGCACGACGGAGCGTGCCTGCTACTATGGCCGAACACGAATCCCAACTACGGCAGCCCGAACCACTGCGCCGCAAAGAGGCTAATGGCGGCGAGCAAAAATACGGCAACGATGCGAAGGCTGGATTGGAACGAAGAGATCACCAGGAGCAGCCCGGCCCCTGCAACGCAGAGGTGGCTGACGAATTGGGTGATCGAAGTCGGCACGAGCGGCAGCTCCAGCGGTTTTGCCTCGCGTGCCCGCTGGAGCCATGATCCGGCGAGCTTCTTGGTGGCTTGCACCTGACTGTCGTCGACCTCGCCCTGCTGCGCCTGCTGCATGGCACTCTCGCCGACCGACTTCAACTCCTCCGAGCGAATGAGTTGGTTCTGGTGTGCCCACATGAGGCTGAACGCCATAAGTGCGGCGCCTCCGAAGAAGCGGACCTGCGGACCGAAGAGCAGGTAGAAAGGGCGCATCCAGCGGCTGCCGGTGGGCTCTTGGCTCACCTTCACTTTCGCCGACTTGACCTTGGCGATGAGCACTTTGGTCTTTTCTTCCGCCAGCCGCTTGGCCTCGGCCGGTTCGACCCCCGTGGCGCGCAGCCCCATCTCTTCCATAGCCGCCAGGTGTTTTCGTTCGCGGGCCAGCTTCTTGGCCGTGACGCGGGCGTCGATCCAGCGCACCACCGGGTCTCGCCAGGTGGCGTATTTGGGTCGCGCCGTTCCCCGGTCGACGAGCCCCCAACGGGACCTCGCCTGTAGCTTGGCCTCGTAGCCGAAAAGGGCTTCGTAGAATTCCTCCCACTGCTCGCCGGTGTACTTGCAAATGAATTGCCGTAGGGCGTCTTCTTCAAGGCCATTGAGACGAAGCTTCTTGAGCAACTGCTCGGCGTTGTCCAGCGGCGTCCGCCTGGCGCGTTGCAGCGAACGCTCAACCGCCATGTAGTACCCTAAAGCGATCAGCACGGCCGCCACCCCCGCGCCAATCCACACCCACAGCCAGCCCAACGCAAAGAGAATCACCAAGAGCATCAGCGCGGCGGCGGCCCCCTTGAGCCAGCCCCCGATGCCGGCCGTGAAGACCAGTTCGCGTATCTTGGAGAAGATGAACGTCTTTTGAGCCACTCCGGCAATCACCAGATAAGCCGCCGGGGTCATCACCGCGAGGCCGAGGCAGCCGATCGCCAACGAGGGTGAGAAAAACGCTGTGGCGAGCGCCAGCAGTAAGAGGGCACCGCAATAGCCGGCCGCGAGTTTGCCACGCAGCCGGGCCAAGGGAGGCGCGTAGAACCCGCTCGCTGCCTCCTCGAGGGCCTGGGCGTGCTCTTCGCGTGGGGAGAAGGGCTTATTGCTTTCGACACCCAAAAAGCCTTCGAGCGCCTTGATCACCTCACCCATGTTCGCGTAGCGGTCCGCCGGCTGTTTGGCCACCATCTTGAGGATGATTTCCGACAGCTCCTTCGGCACCCGCTTGACGACCGCGTCGGGTGGAACCACCGGCTCGGAGGCGTGCTTGGTGATCACCTCAATGGCCGTCTTGCCGGCGAACGGGGGATGCCCGGTGACAAGCATGTAAAGGGTGCAGCCGAGAGAATAGATATCGGCCCGGGCGTCGACGCTGGCCGAGTCACGCGCCTGCTCCGGCGCCATGAAGTGGGGCGTGCCCATCGCCACGCCGGCCATGGTCACGGCATTCGAGGCCGATGCGGCAATCGAGCTGGTCGCGGCGGCCGGCCGGCTCTCCTCGGCGGCACCTGAGCCGCCGGGCACCTTAACGATTCCCAAGTCGGCCACTTTGACCATTCCGTGGCTGTTGATGAGCAGGTTGTCGGGCTTGATGTCGCGATGGACCATGCCCTGCTGGTGGGCGAACGCCAGACCGCGCGTCGCCTGCAGGATGTAGCCGACCGCGACCTCCACGTCGATTTTGCCCTGATCTGCGATCGCGTCGGCCAGCGACTTTCCGTCGACCAGCTCCATGCTGAAATAATTCTGCTGCCGTTCAACGCCGATGTCGTAGATCTGCACCACGTGGTGGTGGACGAGCTGCGCGGCCGCATAAGCTTCGCGCGTGAATCGGGCCACGAACACCGGATCGCGCGACCAGTCCGTGCGCATGACCTTGACCGCAACGTTACGGTCCAGCGAAAGCTGCCGAGCCAGGTAGACCGCCCCCATTCCCCCACGGCCAAGTTGCTTGAGGAGCTGGTAACCGCCAAGCGTGCCCGAAAGGTCGCCCGATGCCGGCTGGGGCGCCACGTTGAAGCCGGTTGTCTCGCCGCCGGCCTTTGACGGAGGAGGTGTCGTGGGGGCATCGGTCGCCGCGGCCGCTCCGGTTGCTGCGCCCGTTGGGGTGCCGGCACGCGCAGCCGAGCGCGGCGCCTGGGTCGCGGCCGGGGCCGGCCGTGAGGTCGACTTCGGAGGAGAAAAATCGGCCGTCGCCGCCGGATCGGTCGGGCCCGGTTTCGTACGGTCCGAGGCAACCTTCGCCGTGAAGGCGGCCGTTGCCGCCGGATTGCCTTTAGCCCCCGCCGGCGCGACCGTCTCCGCGGGGTACACCTTGGCCTTCTCCTTGGCCAGCGAGACGCTGGGCGGTACCGACGGGTCTTCGGAAACGACTATCAACAGGCGTTGACTGCACTTCGGGCACTGGGGCGTGTAGCGTCCCGGCTTTGGCTGGTTGATCTTCATTGCCGACTGGCAATTCGGACATACGATCGACAAGCTCGTCTCCCACGCGCCCGCGTTTTTTTAAACCCCGAACTCCGACACTCAAGGCGCTTCGGCTCGCTTGCGCTTGTGTGTGCGATGGCTCGACAGTTGGTTCGTCTAGTTGTTCGTCACTTGTGTGGCGAGCCGCAACGCGCGGTCATCCGACCAGCGAAGCTGCGGAGCCGCCTCCGCCAGAGCGTGCAGAAACTCGTCCTTGTCGGCCGGTGCGATGACCACCGACGTTGGACGTCCCACACGCGGCTGGTATGTGACGCGCAACAGATCGAAGGACCAGGCCGGGGCTCGGCTCCAACCTCCACGAAAAGCCGCGCTGGTCGGCACAACCTCCACGATGCTGCTCAGGGCGACCCGCCGCTGGTCGATACCCGAACCGATGATCAGCTCCGGCTCTCCGATCTGGTAACGTGAGGCGACCAGCGACCAGAAAAGCGCCGCTCCGATGACGATCATGATCAGGCCGATCGCCATTTCGTGAGCAGGGCGCTGCCACTGGAGAACCAGCATGGTCGGCACCTGGACGAAGACCACGCCGGTATAAAGGATCCAGATTCCGCCACCGATCAAGGCCACCAACAAAGGCGCGAGCAAAAACTTGGCCCACCAGTCACGCTTGGCACGATACGACATGGTCTTCCTCTCATGTACCGAAGAGACGTGCGGAACAAGCACAATTTAGGCAGAGTGCAAGCCGATACCAACAGTTTACCGATGAGAAATTGATTAAACCATCATTTAGAGAAAATGAGGGCTCCCTTCGACTCCCCCCACCAATGGCTGATTTCGGTGCTTTCCGCAACGGAAAGATCGCCCTATCATTGACTCATTGACGTTAGAGGTTGCCAAAAAGGGCTGTTGGCTTAAAGCAGCCCCGATACCCGCGTCGCACGCGGAGGAGGTTCCGGCATGTTGAAGAAGGTTGTGGCGGCAGGGATGGTGCTTGCGGCGCTGGTCTGCGAGGCGCAGGCAGAGCCATCTTCGGCCAAGGTCGAGACGGTCGCCTGGCGGGGCGGCTACCGTTATCGGCGATCTTCTTATCCCGCGGCGAACCGGTCCGCCGACAGCTACGGGTATCGACGTTCGAACGGTCGCAGCTCGGCGCTAGACTATCCGCCGTCGACGCAGCCGTACGCCACGCGGATCAACCAGTGGAACAAGTACCCCAACCAGCCGTACTATCTGCGTGGCGAGCGAAAGTCGCTGCTGATTCTCCCCTAAAAGCACCTTCGTCTTGGCCGCCACTCGATTTTGACTGTCCCCACCGCGCGGCTAGGCGGGCCGCCGGTCCCACAGAAGCCCGTTGCAAGACGGGCCTCACATCACGGAGGAACGATCGTGCACGACGTTTCGCTGGCCTTCTTTTGGCACCAGCACCAGCCTTATTACCCCGACGACGTGTCAGGGGATAACCCCATGCCGTGGGTCCGCCTGCACGGAACCAAGGACTACTGGGGAATGGCGATGCTGCTCAAGGAAGTGCCCGAGTTCCGCGCCACGATCAACCTGGTGCCGAGCTTGCTCGACCAGTTACTAGCCTACACCGATCGCGGCCACCAGGACACGCACCTCAAGGTGTCACGAACGCCGGCCGACGGCCTCTCGGACCAGGATCTCTACTACCTGCTCGACAACTTTTTCATGGTCCATCCGGACCAGATGATTCGGCCCTACCCGCGTTACCTTGAGCTCTACCAGAAACGGGGCCTGTCGGTCGATTCGGCGGCCAAGGCGGCCAAGCGCTTCACGAAGCGAGATCTCGTCGACCTGCAATGCTGGTCGAACCTGACGTGGATCCACCCGCTGGCGTTTGAGGTGGATCGCGATCTGGCGGAATTCCGCGACAAGGGGCGGAACTGGACCGAGCAGGAGAAACTGTGGCTGCTCGACAAGCAGATGGAGCTGCTGCGGCAGGTCGTACCGCTCCACCGCGAGCTGGCCAAGGGGGGGCAGGTCGAGCTGACGACGACGCCCTACTACCATCCGATCCTGCCCCTTTTATGCGACAAGCGGCTCGCACGGCAGGCCATGCCGCACGTCAACTTGCCCCAGCGGCTGGAGGGTTTTCCGGAAGACGCCGCGGAACAGGTGCGCCGGGCCGTGGCTTACCACGAGAAGCTTTTTGGGCACAAGCCGCGCGGCATGTGGCCTTCCGAAGGCTCCGTCTGCCAGCCGATCATCCCGATCCTGGCGGCGGCCGGAATTGAATGGATCGCCACCGACGAAGAAATTCTTTCCGCCTCGACCGACGGCTGGGTGGCCCGCGACGGCCACGGCTTTTTGCGCCACCCGGAGATGCTTTACCGACCCTGGCGAGTGGAAGAGAAGGGGCACGCGCTCGAGATCGTTTTTCGCGATCACGCCATGAGCGACCAGATCGGTTTCCACTATCAGCGCTACCAGCCCCAGCACGCCGTCGACGACTTCATCGGCAAACTGGAGGCCATCGGCAACGCGACGGGAGCGAACGCCGGCCAGCGACCTACGCTGGCGAGCATCATTCTCGACGGCGAGAACTGCTGGGAATACTATCCCAACGCCGGCGTCGATTTTCTGCGTCAGCTTTATCGCCGGATCGCCAGCCATCCCAAGATCAAGCCGGTGCGCGTCGGCGACTATCTGCGCGATCATCCGGCCACCGACAAGGTGAACCATCTCTTCGCCGGGAGCTGGATCAGCCACAACTTCGGCATTTGGATCGGACACCCGGAGTGCAACCGGGCCTGGGACTTGCTTCATGAAACGCGCGAACACCTGGTGCGCGCCGGCAAGTCGGGTACAAAAAGCGCCCGCCAGCTCGAGGATGCCTGGACCGAGCTCTATATCGCCGAGGGGAGCGATTGGTTCTGGTGGTTCGGCGATTCGCACTCCAGCGCCCAGGATGCGCTCTTCGACCGGTTGTTCCGCAAGCATCTGCAAAACGTTTACACACGGCTGGACGAAGTGCCGCCGGCCGAACTGGCGCGCCCCATCAGCATGGGACAGCGTGCGGCCCAGGTGCATACGCAGCCAACCAGTTTGCTGAATGTGAAAGTCGATGGTCGGCGGACGTATTTCGAGTGGATCAACGCCGGCCGCTGGTTGCCCACCGGTTCACGTGGCACCATGTCGATGGTGCAGGAGAGCCGGCTTGCCGCGCTTTACTTCGGTTTCGACGGCGACCGTCTCTATCTCAGGTTCGACCCTCGCGGCGGCACGGCGCGGGAGCGGTTTGCCGACATCGATACCGTGCGGATCGCCTTTCTTCAGCCGTCCGGCTTCGAGGTCTTGATCTCTCACCCCAACTGGCAAGAACCGATCCTGCAGCTTTACCACAACGACGTGGCCGTGAGCGAGTCGGGTGTCGTGGCGGCTGCCGAAATCATGTTGGAGGTGGGGATTCCCTTCCGCAGCCTGGCCCTTTCGACCGACGACCCCGTGCAGTTCTGTGTCGAGTTCTTGAAGCAGGAGCAATCGCTTGACCGCGTGCCTCAGGAGGGAGCCATCGAAACGCTGGTCCCCTCGCCCGAATTCGAGAACATGATGTGGCAGGCGTGAGGCCTTTGCACTAGGCTTGATGTCCACCGCGGGGTGTCTGAGATCACTTGTCGTGCAACCAGCCATGCTTCTTGCGCCGCCCGATGAACATGATCAGTTGCTCATCGAGCGGACCCATCCGGCCGACTGGACGAACCCGACGCCTGGCGGCCCTTATAATCTTGTGGCGATCGGCGGCGGCACCGCCGGAATCATCGCAGCTTTGGGAACCGCAACGTTGGGCGGCCGAGCGGCCCTCATCGAGCGGAATCTTTTGGGGGGCGATTGCCTGAATTACGGCTGCGTGCCGAGCAAGGCGCTGTTGCGCGCCGCGCGGGCCGTTTATCAACTCTCGCTGGGCGAGCAATACGGCTTTCACCTCTCGGCACCGCCACAGTGCGATTTTTCGGTGATCATGCAACGCATGCGGCGGCTGCGGGCACAGATCAGCCAGCACGACAGCGCCTCACGGTTCCAGGCGCAAGGCGTCGACGTCTATTTTGGCCACGCGCGGTTCACGGGACGCGATCGCGTTGAGGTGGACGGCCGCCAGATTGTCTTTCGACGAGCGGTGATCGCCACCGGCGGCAGGCCCTCGTTGCCGTCCCTACCCGGCATCGACGCGATCGAATGCCTGACAAACGAAACGGTCTTTTCTCTCACGGAGCTGCCGCGGCGCCTGATTGTGATCGGTGGCGGACCCGTCGGCTGCGAGCTGGCGCAGGCCTTTCGTCGCTTCGGCAGCGAAGTGCACCTGGTCCATCGAGGCGAGACACTGCTGGCGAAAGAAGAACCGGCCGCGTCACGGCTCGTGCAGGCGCAGTTCGAGAGAGAAGGCATCCACCTCCATCTCGGTTGGACAACCCAAGCGGCCGAGAAAGTGGGGGATGCGAAGGGGCTGGTCATCGAGCGTCGCGGAGAGAAGAAGAAACTGCTCGCCGATGCGATGCTGGCCGCGACCGGGCGCCGGCCGAATGTCGAAGACCTGGGCCTGGAGGCCGCTGGCGTGCGCGTGACCGATCAAGGCGTGGTGGTTGACGACCGTTTGCGGACGTCGAACCCCGCCGTTTACGCGGCCGGCGACGTCTGCTCGTCGTTCAAGTTCACCCACGCGGCTGACGCGATGGCCCGCCTGTGCATCCAAAACGCCCTGTTTCTCGGCCGTCGCCGTGCCAGCCGCCTTGTGATTCCGAGGTGCACTTACACCGACCCGGAGGTGGCGCAGGTGGGCCTCACGGCGCGCGAGGCGAGTGAGCGAGGCATTGCGTTCGAGACCTACCGCGTCGATCTGGCGGAGGTTGACCGGGCCATCGTCGACGGCGAAGACGAAGGTTACGCGGCGATCCTCACGCACCGGGGAACGGGCAGGGTGCTCGGCGCGACGGTCGTGGCCCAGCATGCCGGAGAGATGATCGGCGAGATCGGGCTGGCGATGACAAGCAAGCTTTCTCTCTCGGCTCTGGCCGCCACGATCCACTGCTACCCGACGCAGGTGGAGGTGTTCAAGCGAATCGCCGATAATTACTCGCGCACCAGACTGACGCCGCTGGTGGCGACGCTGGCCCGCAAATGGCTCGCGTGGCGGAGGTAACGATGTCGAGTGAGTTGATGCACATCGAGCTGCTGGCCGAGGTCGACTCGCTGCTCGGCGAGATCGACACCTGGTCGCGCCGGGCCGACGACTGGCCGCCTTCCCGCCACGTGCAGGCTCTGGTCCACCGGTTGTCGGAGCGCACCGACACGCTGCGAGTGCGGCTCGACGCGCCGCTGGTGGTCGCCACGCTGGGCGGCACGGGGACGGGCAAAAGCACGCTCGTCAACGCGCTGGTTGGCGGCGAAGTGTCGCTCGCCGGACGTCAGCGCCCCACGACGCGGCAACCAATCCTCGTCTGCCGCGACGACCTCGAGCCCGATCAACTGGGAATTGCCGCCGAAAGCGTGCAGGTGGTGCACCGCAATCTCCCCATGCTGCGAGATTTTGTCCTGCTCGATTGTCCCGATCCCGACACGACCGAGGACGAGGACGCGCCGGGGACGAACCTGGCGCGGCTGCGGGAACTGCTGCCGCATTGCGACGTGCTGCTCCTGGCCACCACCCAGCAAAAGTACCGCAGCGCCCGTGTGGCCGAAGAGCTGGCCGCGGCGGCCGCCGGCGCACGCCTCGTCTTCGTCCAGACGCACGCCGACACCGACGACGATATTCGCGCCGACTGGCGGCGCATTTTGTCGGAGGAATACGTTGCCGGAGAGATGTTCTTTGTCGATTCCTTGGCCGCGCTGGCCGACGCTCGCCAGGGCGTGCAGCCGCGGGGGGAGTTCGCCCGGCTTCTGGGTTTCTTGTCGCACCAGCTTGCGGGTGCGGCCGCCAAACGTATCCGACGCGCGAATTTTCTCGACCTGACCGCCGAGACCCTCGCCGCCTGCCGCGCGCGGTTTGATGCCGCCCTTCCCAAAGTGGAAGAGCTGGAAGTGGGCATCACCGAGCAGCGCGCCAAGCTCGCGGCGCGGCTCGCCGCCGAAATGCGAGAGGAACTTCTCGCCAGCCGCCGTTCGTGGGAGAACCGCCTGCTGAGCGAAATCACCTCCTGCTGGGGCTTCAGCCCCTTCTCTTGCGTCCTGCGGCTCTACCAGGGGTTGGGCGGAGTTTTGTCGAGCGCGGCCTTGCTGCGGGTGCGCACGCCGGCGCAGCTTGCCCTGTGGGGCGCGTTCGAGGGAGGCCGCCGCTGGCGCACGCGGCGACAGGAGTCGGCGGCCGACGAGGCCTCGGCGCGGGCGGTGGCGGCGAGTTGGGATGAAAGCGAGCTCCGCACCGCCGCCATCATCGTCGACGGTTACGCGGCCGACGCCGGCCTGCCCCGCCGTGAAACGCATCTGGCGGCGGTCGAGCGCGAGGCGGGGGCGGCGGGCAAGGTATGGGTCGCCGTGGCCGGGAGCGAATTGCAACAGGTCATGGCCCGTCTGGCTCAACGCCATACCGGTTGGTGGGTGCGATTTCGCTATGAGCTGGCTCTGCTCGTCCTGCTGGGCATGTTACTCTACCGCTTTGGAAGAAACTTCTTCTACGATTCCTGGCTAGCGGTCGAGTTCGGGCTAAGAGAACAGGCTGAGCCGGTCCTGGGCACCGACTTTTTTCTTGGCGCGGGCTTCACCTTCGTTCTCTGGTGCGCGGTGTTGCTGTGGCTATTCAGCATGCGGCTTCGTCGCGGCGTGCGCGGCGAAATTGAGCAACTCGCCGCGACCTGGAACAATGCCAAACTGGTGTCACCCGTTTTTGCCGAACTCGAAGGCAAATGCCGGGAGATCCACGAATCTCGCCGCGACCTCGAGGGCCTCGAGAACAGGGTGAACCAGCTCCGACATCGCCTGTCGACTCCCGATGCTCGGTTAGGCCATCGGATCGCGTAATGCGGCGTTTAACGGTGCCAAACGACGATTGACCGGCATCCCTAAAGCCGCTATCATCAACGACTTTCCGCCTTGAACGGCCCAAGGCGCGCCGTGGAGGCGCCAGCTCCTGGCCGGTCCCATTCAACGCCGGATGTCTGCGGCCCAACGGTGAAGGGCCGCGGAACGAGGCCGGTGTGCCTGTGAACGCCGAGATGCGTTCTTAGAAAGGAAGATTGCGTGGCAACAGTTCTCGTCAAGCAGCTTATCGAAGCGGGGGTCCATTTCGGCCACCGGGCTAGCCGTTGGAACCCGAAAATGCGGCCCTACATTTATGGGCGCCGCAACCTGATTCACATCATCGACGTGCGGGAGACGGTGCGCGGCTTGATCCGCGCCCGTAAATATCTCACGCAGGTCGCCGCGGGCGGAAGCCTGGTCCTGTTTGTGGGCACCAAGCGGCAAGCCGCGGAAACGGTCGAACGTGAGGCCACCCGCTGCGGCATGCCTTTCGTCAGCGATCGCTGGCTGGGTGGCACGCTCACCAACTTCCGCACGATTCGCAGCCGCCTGACGCGCCTGGAAGAGCTGGAACGGCTCCGTTCGGGCGAAGAGTTGCAGGCCTATTCCAAGAAGATGCAGTCGGCGTTGAATCGCGAATATCGCAAGATGTTCCGCAACCTCAACGGAATGCGCACGATGAACCGGCTGCCGGAGTGCATGGTCGTCATCGACCCGCGCAAGGAGCACAACGCAGTGTTTGAGGCCCGTAAGCTGGGCATCACCACGCTGGCGCTGATCGACACCGACTGCGACCCCGACCTGGTCGACTTGCCGATCCCCGGCAACGACGACAGCATCCGCTCGATCGAGATCGTGCTGCAGCAGCTTGCCAGCGCGGTGATCGAAGGAAAGGCGAACGCGGCGGCCAGCGCGGGTGCCGCGCCCGAGGGAGCGCCCGGCGCCTTTACGATGCCCGCGGACGAAGATAAAGACGCGGAATAGCTAAACGGAGACAAAAAATGCCAGAGATTACAGCGGCCATGGTCAAGGCTCTGCGCGAGCGTACCGGCCTGCCGATGATGGACTGCAAAAAGGCCCTGGAAGCCACGGGCGGCGACGAGGAAAAGGCCGTCGAGGAACTTCGGAAAGCAGGGATTAAAACCAAGGAAACCCGCATCGGCCGCGAGACGTCGGCGGGCCGGGTCGCGGTCTACACCGACTTCGCCAAGGGCGTGGCGGCCATGATCGAGCTGCAATGCGAAAGCGCGCCGGTCGCGGGGGGCAAAGATTTCATCCAGTTCGCCAACGACCTGGCGAAACAGTTGGCCACGGGTCCGGGCGCCGCCGGCGGCGAGGAACTGCTCAAGCAGCCGATGCCCGGCAAGCCCGGCCAGACGTTCGGCGAGGCGCTCGACGACATGTACAATCGCATCCGCGAGGTGTTCAAGCTCGGCCGCGTGGTCCGGATCGACGGCCCTTGCGGCGCCTACGCCCATCACGACGGCTCGGCCGGCGCCCTGGTTGAGGTAAAGGGGGGCAACCCCGAAATCGCCAAAGACATCGCCATGCACGTGGTCGCCTTCAAACCGGCCGCCGTGTCGAAAGAAGATCTCGATCCGGCTGCGGTCGAAAAAGAACGAGAGATACTTACCGAGGCGGCCCGCAAAGAAGGCAAGCCCGAAAACATCATCGGCAAGATGATCGAAGGGCGGCTCAAGAACTTCTTCGCCGAGAAGGTGCTGTTGGAGCAGCCGTTTGTGAAAGACGACAAGCGCACGGTAGGCAAGGTTGCCGACGAGGCCAAGATGAAGGTCGTGCGGTTTGTCCGCTGGGAGTTGGGCAAGGAGTAACGAATGTCCGAAAAGTCGCCGGCCCGGCCCCGCCGCGTCGTCTTGAAGCTCTCCGGAGAAAGTTTCGCCCGCGCGGGCGAACGCGGCATCAGTATGCCGGAAGTCGTGCACATCGCCCGGCAGACGGCGCAAGCCGCCGGCAAGGGGGCGCAAATCGCCATCGTGATCGGCGGCGGCAACATCTTGCGCGGGGCGCAGTTCACTTCGGCCAGCACCAGCATTCAGGAGGCCACCGCCCACTACATGGGCATGCTCGCCACCGTCATCAACGGCCTGGCGCTGCAGGACGCCCTGGAATCGCTGGGATGCGAAACGCGGCTTTCGACCGCCATCCGGATGGACGGCGTGGCGGAGCCTTATATTCGCCGCCGCGCCCGCCGGCACCTGGAGAAAGGGCGGATCGTCATCCTGGCGTGCGGTACAGGCAGCCCGTTCGTCACCACCGACACCGCCGCGGCGCAGCGGGCGCTGGAGCTCGACGCAGACATCCTGCTCAAGGCCACGCGCGTCGACGGGGTCTACAGCGACGACCCGGAAAAGAACCCGCACGCCGTCCTGTATAGCGAGCTGAGCTACGCCCAGGTCAGGGAACAAAACCTGCGCGTGATGGACCCCACGGCCATCGCCCAGTGTATGGAACACGACATGCCCATCCTGGTGTTCAACTTCAAGAAAGACGGAAACATCGAGAAGGCGGTTGCCGGCGAAAAGGTAGGAACCTGGATCGGCAGCCAGGTTCTGGAGCGAACAAAAACGGAAGTGTAGGTGGGGCGTAAATGTAGGCGGGCTGACTCCTGTTCCCTTTCCCTTCGGGAGAGGGTTAGGGTGAGGGCGGTTGACAGATGGCTGGGTCCGTTCGCCAACCATCTCCTCACCCCGGCCCTCTCCCGAAGGGAGAGGGTGAGAGAGCGTCCCATCGGGAGTTGCTATGAGCGCTGATGAAATTCTCCTCGACGTCGAAGAGCGGATGGAAAAGGCCGTCGACAAGCTCAAGCACGATCTGGCGGGAATTCGCACCGGCCGGGCCAACCCCGGCCTGGTCGATTCGCTGCGCGTCGAGGCATACGGCTCGCCGACGCCGCTGAAGCAGCTCGCCTCGGTCGGCGCCCCGGAACCGACGCAGATCGTCATCCGGCCCTTCGATCCCGGCACGCTTAAGGACATCGAAAAGGCGATCCTGGCCAGCGGCCTGGGCCTGACCCCGATGAACGATGGCAAGCTGATTCGGCTTAACGTGCCGCCCCTTTCCACCGAAACGCGCCGCAAGCTCGTGGGTCGCATCAAGGAACTGGCTGAAGAGGCCAAGGTCGCCATCCGCAACGTTCGCCGCGACGGGAACAAGCACGCCGACCAGGGCGAGAAGGACAAGAGCCTTTCGGAAGACGATTGCGAGAGCGTCAAGGAACAGATCCAGGACCTGACCAAGAAGTTCGAGAACCGGGCGAGCGAGCTGTCCAAAGCAAAAGAAGAAGAGGTGATGGAGGACTGAGTTTTGCAGACCGCTTGCTTCGCGGCCCACCCACTGCGTGAGTGGATCGGCGTCGCAGTCTGCGGCGACACGGATGGCGAGGGGATCTAGCTAACTTCCCGGATACCGGGACGAGGGTGGGCGGGTCTGCCAAGCTCTGCCATTGTCTGCCAAGCTGTGCCATTGTCTGCCAAGCTCTGCCATTGTCTGCCACCGAGCCCTTCGACCGTGCGGCTCATGGAAAAGGGCGGCGCTGAGACTTCCGCAAAAATATGGCTTGACCAAGATAGATTTTCATGGACAACGGCATTGGCCGTTGAGTACGTCGAGCAAGCCGGCCGACTAATCCGCGTTGAGCGCCTTGCACTAACCCGAAGCGTCAGCGAGGGTAAGTCGGTCCCTCGCTGACGCTTCGGGTTGGTGTGCGCTTCGTGCGTCATGCGGGCCAGACGGGCGGACTTTCTGGCCGAACGAAACTTTTTAGGCAAAGCCCTCCGAAGCGAGAGGAGACCAGAATTCCGTGGTGCCCTCTCTCATCGAGTCCTCCCCCCCGCTCGTCTTGGCTCACCGCGGCGACAGCCGTGTCGCCCCGGAGAATACGCTGCCGGCGTTCGAGAGTGCCCTGAAACTCGGCGTCGATCTGGTCGAGCTCGACTACCACCATTCGGCCGACGGCGTGCCGGTGGTTTTTCACGACGAAGAGCTTGACCGCTGCACCGACGCCTGCGCTCGTTGGGGCGGGCAAAAAATCTTGGTCGCCAGCCGCACGTGGGCCGAGCTTGGTGAACTCGATGCCGGTCGCTGGTTCGACGAGAGCTTCGCCGGGACGCGTCTGCTGAAGCTCGAGGACGCGCTGAGGCTTATTTGTCCGCGCGCCGGCTGCATGATCGAGCGCAAGGGGGGCGACGCGGAAACGCTAATCGCACTGCTCAATCGGCTGGACTTGGTCGATCGTTGCGTCGTCACCGCCTTTGACTGGCAGTTCTCGGCTCGCTGCAGGGAACTGTCGTCGCAGGTGTTACTTGGGGCGTTAGGCAGCCATCCGCTCACCGAAGCCCACCTGGATGCGGCCCAGGCGTTTGGCGCCCAGGTCATCGGCTGGGACAATGATTTTGTCACGCCTGACCATATCCGGCTGGTTCACTCGCGCGGGCTGAAAGCCTGGGTCTGGACGGTCGACGAGCGGTCGCGTGCCGCGGAGTTAATCCGCTGGGGCATCGACGGATTGATCAGCAACGTTCCCGGGGCGATGCAACGTGTCGTCTCAGGAAGTCTTTAGGTTCCCGTACATAAGGTGAACTCCGTCCGGCGGGGAGGGATGGTGCGGATGAGCGATGACGAGGACGTTGCGCTGACAGAGTTCAGCCGTTGGCGCTCCCTTTTGCCGGGCGGCTCGACCTTGCCTTTTGCGATCTTGTTCCTGGCGTATGCCTCGTTTGACGTCGTCATCCCCTCCGCCGTGCGGGCCACCGCCGGCGACCCCGCGTCCCCCTATCTTTCTAAAACCAGTATTTCCGATAGTCTTGGGGGAGCATTCGAGCAATCGGACCTGTCGGCGTGGTCGGTCGGTTTGTTTATCGTGACGGTGTTCTCCACGGGGGTACAGCGGGCCGTCCTCGCCGTTTGGGTCGCATTCGGCTGCGGCACATGGCCCGTGCGGCTAGGAATGGCGCTCATCGCCTCGGCGTGTCTCTACGCAATGATCCAAGCGCAGCTTTCCCCGCCACAAGCGTCGTGGCAGGGAATTGTTGCTCCGTTTGCCGCCATGCCGTTAGAAAGCCTGTCACTTGTCACGCCGCTCGCGATCGTTGCGACTTTGACCGGGCGGCGGTTGCAACACAAAGGCGTGCCGCCCAACGTCGGACCTTCGAGACGGCGCTTTTCTATCGCCGACCTTCTTCTGATAACAGCGGTCGTCGCTGTTGGCTTGGCGCTGGCGCGCTGGAAGTACACGACAGACGGAGAGGCAGGCAACGCGGCGCGGGACCTGATGCTCTCTGCACTCGTAGGGCTGGTTCTCTCGACGATCTGCGTGTTGCCCATCGTATGGACGACACTTGCGGTTCACCGACACCTGCTGGCGCTGCTTCTCACCGGTCTTGTCATGGCGACGTTTGTCGCCTCGTTGCTACTCATGTTCGCACGCGATTCTGAATTTGGGTGGCTGTTGGAGGTCGTCGTCGTTGGTGGCGCACTTTTGAACGCCCCGTGCGGCCTGCTCCTCTGGCGTCTGTTCGGCTATCGGCTGACCCGCGTCCGAGGCGAGGATGTGGCACCATCCGCGCGCTCCGTTGCTTGACACTCTACGTGCGGGGCTTCAAATTGTATTTCAAACAACTTTCGATCGAACGCAGGCGCCGAGAACCCACCTTGAAAGATTTTGAATACGCCGCCGCCACGAGCATCGATGAGGCGGTCAGCCTCCTTTCGGCCCACGGCGACCGCGCAAAAATACTGGCCGGCGGCACGGATATCCTGGTGCAATTGCGCGAGGGGTTGCGCCAGGCCGACCTCGTGCTCGACATCAAGAGAATCCCCGAGCTGACGGAGCTTGCGTTCAGCCGCCAGCAAGGGCTGCGGTTGGGGGCGAGCGTTCCCTGCTACCGGATCTACGAAGACAAGGCCCTGGCGGCAAGCTATCCGGCGCTGGCCGACTCGGCCCGCATCATCGGCGGTTGGCAGATTCAGAGCCGCGCCAGCATCGGCGGCAACCTGTGCAACTCGTCCCCCGCCGCCGACTCGATCCCCTCGCTCATTGCGCTCGACGCCGTCTGTCAGATTGCCGGCCCGTCCGGCCGACGTAGCGTGCCCGCATCGCAGTTCTGCACGGCGCCCGGTAAGAACGTCCTGCAGCGTGGCGAGTTTCTGGTTTCGCTGGACTTCCCGCCACCCCAGCCGCGGACGGGCTCGCGCTACCTGCGATTCATCCCCCGCAACGAAATGGACATCGCCGTGGTCGGCGTGGGCGCCTGGCTACGCCTGGATCCGGCCGGCCAGAGTATCGAGGAGGCCCGGCTGGGGATTGCCGCGGTCGCGCCGACGCCCTTGTCCGCGACCGAGGCCGCACGCTGGCTGGTCGGCAAACCGGCCACGCCGGAATCGTTCACCGAGGCGGGCCGGCTGGCGCGTCAGATCGCGCGGCCGATCACCGACATGCGCGGGCCGGCCGAATACCGAACCCACCTTGTCGGCGTCATCGCCCAGCGAGCCCTGGCGGACGCGGCCGAGCGAGCGAGGCGCGCCTCGTAGGAAACATCGATAGCGCCGGCCCCACCGCTCGCGACTTTGCACCAACCGCCACATTAACTAAGACAGCTCATGGCAAAGAAGGCCCACGTTCAAACGACGATTAACGGTGAGCCGACCGAATTCCTGTGCGAGAACCGGCAGAGCTTGCTGGAGGTGCTGCGTGACGAATTGCACCTCACCGGCACCAAGGAAGGGTGCAACAACGGCAACTGCGGGGCGTGCACCGTCATCCTCAACGGCGTTCCCGTGAATAGCTGCCTGGTGCTCGCGGTGGAGTGCGAGGGGGCTTCGGTCACCACCATCGAAGGCATCGCCGAAGAAAGCCACCTGCACCCGATCCAGCAGTGCTTTCTGGAAGACGCCGCGCTGCAGTGCGGCATCTGCACCCCCGGCTTCATCGTGGCCGCCAAGGCCCTGCTCGACAAGAACCAAGCGCCGAGCGAACAAGAGATCCGCTTCGAGTTGGCAAACAATCTCTGCCGCTGTACAGGCTACGACAAGATCGTCCGCGCCGTACAACACGCGGCGCAAAGGCTTCAAGAGGTGAAAGGCTGATGGCCATCGACACTCGTGAAACGCCCGCGGACGCGGGGCGAACCGCGGCCGATAAATCCGCGCCCGCCTACAAAGTCATCGGTACGCGGCCCATCCGCCACGACGGTGCCGATAAGGTGACCGGCCGGGCCATTTACGGCAACGACGTGCAGCTTGCCGGCATGCTGCACGGCAAGATTGTACGCAGCCCGCATGCCCACGCGCGGATCAAGCGCATCGACACGTCGGCAGCCGAAAAACTGCCGGGCGTGCACGCGGTGATCACGGCCGCCGATCTGCCCGACCTGCGCGACAAGGTGGCCGACCTCGGCGAGGGCCGCGTGAATCTCGCACATCTCGGCGCCAACGTGCTCGCCCATCAGAAGGTGCTTTATAAGGGCCACGCGGTGGCGGCGGTTGCGGCTGTCAATCCGCATGTGGCTGAAGAGGCGGCCGCCCTTATCAAGGTCGAATATGAGCCGCTGCCGGCCGTCATCTGGGTGCTCGACGCCATGAAGCCCGAAGCGCCCCTGTTGCACGATGAGGTCTACACGGAGGACATGACCGGACATCGCACGAGCGAGAAGCCGAGCAATGCCTCAAAATACCTCTTGTTTGAGGAAGGCAACATCGACAAAGGGTTTGCGTCGGCCGACGTGGTGATCGAACGGGAGTTCAAGACGGCCAGCGTTCATCAAGGCTACATCGAGCCGCACGTCTCGACCGCCCTGTGGAACGTCGACGGGCAGCTTACCGTCTGGACGACGACCCAAGGGGCGTTCACGGCCCGACAGCAGACGGCCGAGTTGCTGCAGGTTCCCGTCTCCCGGGTAAAGGTCATCCCGTGCGAAATCGGAGGCGGCTTCGGGGGAAAGATTCCCGTTTACCTCGAGCCGGTGGCCGCCCTGCTCAGCCGCAAGTCGGGCCGGCCGGTGAAGATGGTGATGACGCGGGCCGAGGTCTTCGAGGGGACGGGACCGACGCCCGGCTCGTTCGTGCGGGTGAAGCTCGGCGCCAAGAAAGACGGCCGGATCGTGGCCGCCCAGGCCTGGCTGGCATACGACGCGGGCGCTTTCCCGGGCGGCATGATCGGCCCCGGGTGCATGTGCGTCTTCAGTTGCTACGACATACCCAACTACCGCGTCGAAGGATACGACGTGCTCGTCAACAAGCCGAAAACGGCCGCCTACCGCGCGCCCGGCGCCACGCAGGCCGCGTTCGCCGCGGAGCAGGTCGTCGACGAACTGGCCGAGAAGCTGGTGATCGACCCGATCGAACTCCGTTTGAAGAATGCGGCGACGGAAGGAACAAAGCGCGTCGGCTGGCCGGCGTACCCCAGAATCGGCTTCGTTGAAACGCTACAGACGGCCAAGAGCCACCCGCACTACAAGGCGCCGCTTTCGGGCAAGAACCGAGGCCGGGGCATCGCCGCCGGCTTCTGGTTCAACATCGGCCTCAAGAGCTGCGCCTCGGCCAGCATCAACCCGGACGGCACGGTGACCCTGATGGAGGGTTCCACCGACATCGGCGGGACGCGCACGAGCGTGGCCATGCAACTGGCGGAAACACTGGGTATCGCCGCCGAGGACGTGAAACCGCAAGTAGGGGACACCGACAGCGTGGGCTACACCGACGTGACCGGCGGCAGCCGCGTGACGTTCGCCACCGGTCTGGCGGCCTACCAGTGCGGGCTCGACATTCGCCGGCAGATGGCCGAGCGGGCCGCCGTGCTCTGGGAGTGCGACGCCCAGGACGTAACCTTCGAGGACGGGGCGTTCCGTCAAAACGGCCGGTCGATCACGTTTAAAGAGCTTGCGGGCCGCCTCAACGAGACGGGCGGGCCCGTTCTCGGCCGCGCGGCGGTCGATCCCGAAGGACCGACCAACGGCTTTGGCGTGAGCATCGTCGACGTCGAAGTCGACCCAGACACGGGCAAGACGACCATCCTGCGATACACGGTGTTTCAGGACGCGGGCAAGGCGATCCATCCCAGCTACGTGGAAGGGCAGTTGCAGGGGGGAACGGTGCAGGGCATCGGCTGGGCCTTGAACGAAGAGTATTTCTTCGACGATCAGGGGCGGATGCGTAACGCCAGCTACCTCGACTACCGGATGCCGACCGCGCTCGACCTGCCGATGATCGACGCCGTGATTGTCGAGGTTCCCAATCCGGCGCATCCCTACGGCGTGCGGGGCGTGGGAGAAACGCCGATCGTCGCCCCGCCCGCCGCGGTCGCCAACGCCATCTACCACGCCACAGGCGTGCGGATGTACGAACTGCCCATGTCGCCGCCGAAGGTTTGGGCAGCGCTCCAAGCAAAGCGAGAGTGCCCCGTGGTCTAGAGGGCCAAGGGCTTTCCATGGCGATCGTCCACATCCCCACTCAACTTCGCACGCTGACGGGCGGCGTCGAGCGTCTGGAAGTTTCGGGTACAACCCTCCGTCAGGTCATCGCTGCGTTGGACGCAGCGCATCCCGGCTTGGGCGCCCGATTGTGCCAAAATGAGGGGCTCTCGCCCGCTCTCGCTGTCTCGATCGACGGCTCCTTTACCAACCGCGGCTTGCTGGCAAAGGTCGGTCCGAGCAGTGAGATTCACTTTTTGCCTGCAATCGGGGGTGGGTAATGATCGCCGGCCGGTTCGTCTCTGCCGTCTGCGCGCAACAGCCGCCCGGAATAAATCCAGATTCCCGTTCCGCAACCAAAACAGAAAAGCGTATCCATACGGAATCGCGACGAGGGCAATCTCAGGATCAACGCCTCAGCAAGGATCACGCTACCGACGGCCAGATTGAGAAGCGATGCAAATCGCATCCAATGAAGATGGTTTGTTGGCCGCAGCGCGAGTCGCAGGTAGAACAGACCGATGAAGCCGAAGCCGGCCCCCGCCATCCGCACCCAGTATTGAATCATGGGGTGATCGGGCGGCGTTAATCCGCCGATGGCCTCGATCCAACGCACCACGAGGAACCACGGGGCGAAGGCGGCGAAAAACGACATGCCCCAACCAATTGCCGACACAACCAGCAGCACGCGCAAGTTGAACCGATCGCGTTGGGGATCAGGTTGCACTCTTTCAGCCCTGGCAGGTTGAGACGATGTTGTGCTCGTTTCGCCAGCTTGACGACGGCTTGTCAACGCCCCGAGAATATCAGAGGCCACTTGCCCCCTTCTGTCAAATTCGGACGATGGACAATTCTAGCTGCGGCTATTTGATTCGTTGCGATTGCGGCGACGAGTTTCGCGTGGGGACGGGGCAGGCCGGTGCGACCGTTCGCTGCTCGCGGTGCCGCACGGAGATTCGGCTGCCGAAGCTCTCGCGGTTGCGGGAGTTGCCGCTTGTCGCAGGGTTGATCGAAGAACGCGGCCGGTTTCAATTCGGCTTGGGAGCGATCTTCGTGTTCGTCACTTTTGCGGCACTCTTTACGGCGCTCGGGCAGGCCATCGGACTTCAATGGCTTTTTCTATCTCTTCCTGTGTGTCTGGTCATCGGCGTGTTGGGCGCAACCGTGCCACGGCCGACTATGTACGGTATCGTCCTGGGCGGCATCTTCGTGGTGGTTGGTACGCTCATCGTTTGCTCTGTCGCGCGGACGCGAGAGGAGGCGCGCAGAATACAGTGTACGGACAACCTGAAAGAGATCGGCATGGGTTTCGGCCAGGCCAGTAAGTATTTTCCGGTAATCGATCAGGCCGATTCCCAACGCTGGGTGGCAACGCAATCCCAAGCCGTGCAACAAGGGGGGGCGTGGCGGGTCCGGCATCCAGAACCGCTATCCAGTGAACGCTTCTCGCAATAGCGTCAGGCTCTTGGGAACGGCAAGGTCGGGATCCTCCTTTCCCTCAAATTCCAGCGACACGTATCCGCGATAGTTGTGCCGCCGCATGATGGCCGCGATGCGCGGATAGTCGAGATCGAGCGCGTACCACTCGCCGCCGCCGTAGTACGTCTTGGCCTGCAACAGCACCGCGAGCGGCGCGAGCTGTTCCAGCTTGTCGTAAGGGTCTTCCAGAAAATTGCCCGTGTCGAGCGTCACCCGCAGCCAGGGCGAATCGATGGCGTTGACGATTCGCAGCACCCCTTCGGGCGTGCGCCCCAGGCCCCAATGGTTTTCCAGGCCCAGCACCACGCCGCACTCCTCGGCCTTGGGCAGCAGCTTTTCGATGCTGCCGATCACCCAACCGAAGCCGTCTTCGTCCGTATATCCGGGCAGTCGCGGCTCGATGCCGCGATTCTTCATCAGCTCGTCGAAATCCTTACTCGTACCCCAGCGGCCCGTGTTGATGCGAATGGTGGGGATGCCGAGCCGGTAGGCCAGTTCGATCGAGTGCAGCGTCTGGTCGATGTTTTTCTGACGCCGCTCAGCGTCGGAAAAGACAAAGCTTTGGTGCGTCGAGAAGCCGCACAGATCGAGCCCCAACGCAAAGGCCTGCCGCTTGAGTCGCTGCAGATGGCCGTTGGAGTCGTCAGCCATCTGCACCTGCAGGATCTCGACGCCGTCGAAACCCATGTCGGCCGCCTTGTCGATGCACGTTTCGATGGGCGTCGTCTCGCCGCGAAAGTGCCAGAACGAATAGGTGGAGACGGCGATGCGGTTGGGGCGGGCCCGAACGGCGTCGGCGGCTGCCTGCGTCGACGCGCCGAACGTGTCCAGCGATAGCCCGGCACCTGCCCCCGCGATAACACTCGTCAAGAACTGTCGTCGCGGGCAGGCCATCGCTCGACCTTTCATGTCCAGCGGGAAAAACTCACCTCAAGTAAAAAGTGGGCGAGAAGGAAACGCTCGCAAACGGGTTGCTCACGATGTCCGCCTCGCCCACTCTCATGCGTGTTCCTCTATGGCGCCGCCCTATTTCGCCGGCTTGGCGAGCTCCGCTTCGACTGCGGAGACGACTTCGTCCGACTCCGGCGCCACCTTGGGAGCGAATCGCTTGACGATCTTGCCGTCGCGACCGACGAGGAATTTCTCAAAGTTCCAGGTGATGTCTCCCGCAAAGTCCGGGTCGGTCTCTTTCGAAGTCAGGAATTTGTAGAGCGGGCACTGACCTTCCCCCTTGACCACCACCTTGGAGAACATATCGAACTTGACGCCGTAATTCTCCTGGCAGAATTCGGAGATCTCGACGTCGGTTCCCGGCTCCTGCTTGCCAAACTCGTTGGCGGGGAAACCGAGAATGGCCAAGCCCTGGTCGGCATATTTCTCATGCAGCTCCTCGAGCCCTTCGTACTGCGGCGTCAGCCCACACTTGCTGGCGACGTTCACCATGAGCACCACCTTTCCCTTGTATTTCGAGAGGTCGACTTCCTTGCCGCCCAGGCTCTTCATTTTGAAGTTCAAGACGTCGGGCACCTTCTTCGCTCCTTTGTCGGCTGCGTCCGCGGCCGTGATGACGAATGTCGCAAGAAAACCGAGCGCGAGGGAGTAAGTCAAGATACGCATTTCGGGACTCTCCTTGAAACGGGGGTGGGACGTTGCGGCGGCGCGACACCGGTTGATTCCGCGCCGCCGCGGCAGGACCGCTCAACCGAGCAGGCATCATGAGTGTAAGAGGCCGCCACCACAATTGCCAGTGGCAGGGGCGTTGTCCTTTTGTTCCGAACTAATCACCGGTCGGGCGCAGCTCGCCGTTTACGCTCACCTTGGTACCAACCAGGGAGATGTGATCCTTCGGTTTGACCGAACCGTAGGACCGTCCGTCGACGCGGAGTGTTCCTCCCACGACCTCGATCTGCGTCTTGCCGGCGCTGATGCGTACGTCTTCGGCGTCCGCCTGAATGCTGTCCGGCAGATGGTCGTAGTCGAACTCGTATCCGTTGACGTTCATTCCACGAACGTGCAACGGGCCAGTCGGTTGATCCTGGCATCCGAGGGATACCGTCATCAAAACGACGATCACCATCGATCGAAAAGGTTGCATGCCTGAAGCTCCGTGGACACACTCCGCATCCGGCGAACAGGTTCACAAGCCGACGGGGCCGCCTCGGTTCTTACTTGCTCACGCGCAGGGCGAACCGCAACGTGGGCAGATCGATTTTGCGCTGCCCCGCTTTCAACTGCGGTTTGATCTGAACGATCCGCCGGATGGGACTCGCCACGGCGCCTTCGGACGCGCCGAGCGTCAGCTCAAAACGTTCCACGTCCGGGTCGATGGTCGTGCTCTTGGCGACGATCCCCTTGGGAAGCCCGGCCAGCGATAATTCAATCGACGCCGGCTCCGGGATGCTGCGGCGCACGTTCAGCACCAGCGTCACGCTCCCCCTCAAAGGCAGGTCGACCTGTTGCTGGGCAAGATCGACCGTCGCCAGGGGGCTCACGTCGAAGTCGAGGGGGAACGTTGCCACCACCGGTTCTTTCTTCTCGGCGACGCGCATCGTTCCTTCCACCAGCAGGTGATGGGCGCCGGGCGTCAAATCGTCGCCCGCCGTCAACTCGATCTCGCTCGTGTTCTGGTCGGCCGCGATCTGACCTGCCGCCCCGTTTAACCCGGTCGGCAGGTTCAGGAGTTTCAGTTCGATGGGACCTGCGTAACCTTCGCGACGCTGGGAGACAACCTTCAGCTTCCCTTTGCCGCCCGGGATGAGAGGCGCTGCGAACGAGGCCTGGATGGCCAGTTCGGCTCCGCGCTGGCTGACGCCAACGGCCACGTCGGCAAGATAGCGTTGCAAACCGCCGTTGACAGGCAGCGATCCGAATACGACCGGCTGCATGGCCAGCCGCCTTGGCGCCCGCGAGCTCGCCTCGACGACGGCGTTACCCACGACGCGCACGGTCGCAGCGGTACTGGCTGCGGCAAAATCGGCTGTCAGGTTGATCGTCGCGTCATTCTGGCCGGCTGCGATCGTGGCCGATCCGGCCTGCACGCCGGCGGGCAAGCCTTCAACGCTCAACTCGATCGGCCCGTTGTATCCGTTGCGGAAAGCCCGCACCATCAGGCTTCCTGAACCGCCACGATCTAGACTCAATGAGCCGCTGCCGATGCCGGCGTAGGTGCCCTGCGTGGGTGCGTTCTGCGGTTGAGCCTGTCCGGTGCGCCCTGCGCCGGAGTCGGCAGGCTGCACCACCAGCTCAAAATCGGCCGCGGCCGGCGTCAGCTCCAGGCGGTAGCCGTAGTCCGGACCTCCGCTTGCGAAGCGATCCTCGATCGAGAGCCAATAGTCGCCTTCTACGACCGCCGTGAACTCACCCAGCGGATCGTCGATTGCGGGCGATTCGATCACGCGCACCACGGGCGGATCGCGCGGCACGGGCTGCCGGTCGTCGACCGTGAACACCTCTTTCCCGCTGGCGTCGGTGATCGTCACCACGGCATCGAGCGGACTGCCGAGCTGCTGGGCCGCGATGCGCAGCGCCACCTTGCTGCCGGCGGCAGCGTGAAAACGAAACAGATCGCGATCGCCCGGCCGGTCGATCCGTCCGTTCATCGTGAGCGGAAAGCTGATCGCCTGAGACTGAGCCGTCTCGTCGTTCGGCTCGGCCTCGGTCGCTTCCGGCAAGTCGCCGGCCGCGAACAGTGCGGGCGCCGTTAACAAATCGTCGCCGTAGGGGAGCTCGATACGAGCGGTAGGCCACGCCGTATCGGCGGTCAGATCGACCAGATGAACGAGGGGTGGTTCGACCGTTCCTCCGCTGAACGTCACGGGAATTTTCGTCCCCCGCTGTCCTCCCAGCGGGAACATCGCCGTGGCGAAGGCAATTGGCCCGATGCGAAGCTGATAGGTGGCAAAATCCGCTCCCTCGTAGGTGAGATCGTGCAGGCGGAGGAAGTAAGTGCCCGCTTCGCGAAAGGTATAAACCAGCCGGCTGTCGGGGGCGATGTCGCGATGAGCGGTCGTTTGCTGCGGCAGCTCGCGCCCCGCCGCGTCGAACAACGTCAGCACCGGCCGCAAGGGGGAGCCAAGACGCTCGGCCAACACCTCAAACACCAGCCGCTGGCCGGCCGCCGTCTCGAAACGGAACCAGTCCTGGTCGGCGGCGGAGAGCACGCCGCTCGCGCCGCCGGGAATGCTTATGGGCGTCGCTTCGTTTTGCCGATTGTTGGCTTCTTGCTCCAGTTTTTGCGGCCAGGGATCGATGCGGATCTGCTTCGGGTTCGATAGGCCGCTCTTCGCCAGAAAGTAGCACGTGTGAACGCCCGGCCGAGCGTCGGCGGCCACCTCGATCGTCACACTCGCAGATTTCGCGTCGACGGAAGCCACGCTGGCCAGCTTGACTCCTGCCGGGCCAATAACCCGGTCGAGCCCTTCAAGCCGCTCGCCGTAGACGGTGATTTGGGTCGTTTGGCCGCGTTGGAGTCCGGCGGGAAGCAGGTGCGTAACCGCGGGAACGTCGTCACGCAAGCGCTGCGCGACGACCTGCCCGCGTGAAGGCGACGCCAGCGCAAGCGAAAGAATCGCCACCAGGCCGAACGTCCGCCGTGTCATCACGTTTCCCCGCTACGGAGAGAGCATCTCGCACATTATACTCGTCATTCGCCGTGGCGGTTTCAACATTGGGGAAGGTCCCGGGCTTCGGGCTTACATGGGCTGGGCGGCATGTGCGAAGGGGCGCGCCCGGCAAGAGGGCGCTCGTTAGTACAACGGGCTCACGGTGCGATGGGCTTGCCGCGACGAACTGCGGCCAATCGATAGGCCGATCCAGCCGTCGGTCAGCACGCACTGTGTCACGCCCAAGCCGGCCAGGCGCGGGTCGCTCAGCGCTTTGGAATCGACGAAGATCAGCTCCCGATCGTGTGAAAATACCTTGCTGAAGATGCCGCGCAAGGCGATTTGAGGTTCGTGGCCAAAATGCTCGCCGCGCAACTGTACCGTGCCGTCCCGGATGAAGCGAACGTCGAGGCCGTTCACCTGTGGCCGGTAGTAAACTCGCACCTGGAAGTCTCGCCAGACCTTGGGAAAGCGGTGCAATTCGGCGATGCCCAGCGTCAGCTCGATGCGTCCTTCGTCGAAGCGGGTGGTGACCGCGTCGCGCTTGGCGAAGGTGATTCGCAGATCCGTCGGATACTCTTCCGGCAAAGCTTCAGGGGGGAGCCTGAAAGCTTCCGTGAGCCGCTTTTGCAGTTCCGGCAGGGTATACGTCTTGCCGTCGACGTCCAGTCGGTCGCAGATATTGTTGGCCACCGACTGGTGAATTTGCGCGCTGGCCAGGCTGTCGCTGAGCGCCATCGGGCGTGGCGTCGAGGCGGCAAGCTGCTCCTCGCCGGCCAGGCGGACGCGCGAGGTCAGCCGTGCCTGGCTGGTCTGCAATTCGATTACCGAGGGAGCCAGCGCCAGGCCCTCCAGCGGATTCAAGACTCGGTCTTGGTAGAGTTGCCGCGATTGTTTGAGCTTCGGTTCGATGGCCGCATCGATCTCTTCCTGCACGCGGGCCGCGACCTTGCGACGGGCAACGCGGCGCACGGCCGGTTCGGTCTCGGCGTGTTTGGCGCGGGCGATTGCTTCCACCGCCCAACCAACGATCGGCACGTCGTCGAAATCGGTCTCGATCCCTCGCAGACGCGACGAGTTCGAGACCTCGGCTTCGGTCGGCCACGCCTTGAGGCCGTCGCCGCTGAGTTGCAGTTGTTTGCGAGCCAGGTAGGCCGAATCGCTGTTGCTATAGACCGTCACCGGATCGCGACGCGACGTGGTGCGCGCCACCACGACCCCCCTTGCCTCGATTGCGAAGCGGACCGTCTGCGGGTCGGGAATGAGGCGGATCGAAACCCGGGCGGTCGACGTGCTCCAGCCGCGCGTCGGAACGCCCAGAATGCGGTCGTGCACCGGCTCTTCGACCGCCTGCTGCTGCGGAGCCAGTTGGTTCAGCAACTCGTTGGAGACCACGATGCGAAGATTGGCGTTGCGATAGTTCCATTGCAGCCAGCGCTGCGTGCGCGCGGTGAGGGCCTCGTCGGCGGATGTGATCGCGGTCACGTCGGCAGCCAGGTCGCGGCCGTCATCGCTGAGCCCAGTCTGTTCGTATCGTTCCAGATCCTCCAGCAGCTTGACGACTTTGGCCTTCGCTATCGCCGGGGAGGCAGGCTTGCTCGACAAAGACACGGTTTGGCTCCGGCCCTGTAGCTCGGCCGGGCTCTCGGCCAGATCGGGGACGAGTTCCCACAGGTCGAGCCGCCGCAGAACGGCGTACCGCAGGCGCCGCAGTTCGCCACGCTTGGGCGTGTGCTCTCCCTTTACCAGCAGCGGGTGGTTGGCGTCGGCCAGGTCGCGAAGCCGTTTGAGCGTTAGCAGCGTGCGTGGGGAGCGCGGGTCTTCGGCCCGGCACAGCTCACGCACCAGGTCGGACACGCGGGTTGCCCACTCGCCCGTCTCACAGTCGGCCGCCAGTTGGTCGAGTTGATCGACGAGAGCCGCCGGATCTCCCCAGAGGCTGGGTGATTCCGGTTTGACGCGCTTCTCGGCGCGGCGTACCACTTTTCCGCGCCCCCGTTTTGGCAGGCTGAAGCGGGATACGCGAGATTTCCTCTCCGGCACCTCGGGAACAACCGCGACACTAGTTTCCTTCAGCTCTTCGTCTGGCGGCGGCCCTACGTTTTGCGGAAGCTCTTCCTCCGCCGTCTGCTGCGGCTCCGGCCCGACGGACTCGATTGCTTGTTCGGAGTTAGCGGGTGGGGTAGCCGACGCTTGAGGCGCAACTATTCCCGGCGGGCGGTCTTCCGGCGACTGCTCTATCCGCGTCACGCGGGGACGAAGAAAGAGTTCCGCTCCGGCGAGATGGTCGTAAGCCTCCGTCTGCGGACCGATTGGTTGGCTCTGCGGGGTACCGCGGACCTCGTGCTCACGAAGCGCGACCTCGCGAGCTTTACGCCCAGCCCTCTCCGACCCGGACGCGTGTCGCCAGGTCCGAGTGGACGTAGCACTCAATCCAAATAGCGCAGCCAGCACCAGCAAAAATGGCCAAGTTGCTGGCTGTTCCTTTCGATTCATCGCTCCCTCACGCTGCCGGCCGCTAGCGCGCAATCGGGCCATGCGCCGACCGACTCCGCCATATCTAAGATCGGTTGGTTAGGCAGGTTGAATGGAGTTTCTATCGCGGAGTATGCACCGGCCAATCTGCGTAAGGTGGGCCGTGTCGATGAATAAGGAGGGGCGATGCCGCCGATCCCGTTCACTTGCTCTATAACGCCTTGCCAGCAAGGCATTTGTGCAATGGCCGACTCGACGCGTACTCTTTTCACCGCGGTCTTTATCGGACGCGGGCGGCCAAAAGCTTTTGATGAAGTGAAGGTTACGTGCGGTGGGCGTCAGGCGCCGAGCCAGCGGGCGGCTTGCCAGACCGTAACCAGCAATCCCACCGCGAGACACCACCAGCCCATCGGCCATAACCGTCCCTGACGAAGCCAGCGCAACAGCAGCGCCAGGGCCGCAAGCCCCACAAAGAAGGCCACCGCCGTCGCAAGCAGCAGCCAATTCAGCTCGAGACCGCCCTGAGTGCTCCCCATCATCTCCTTGACGCCCAGCAGGACGGCGCCCCCAACCACAGGCACGGCCAGCACAAACGAAAAGGTTGCGGCCGCCTCGCGCCGCAGTCCCAGCGCGAGGCCGGCGACAATCGTGGTGCCGCTTCGCGAAATGCCCGGCAGAATGGCGGTGGCCTGTGCCAGGCCGATCAAAAAGGCCTGGCGGTAGCTGATTTCGGTGTAGTCGATCGTGCCGCCCGCCTTCGCGCCCCCTACGAGCAGGAGCACGCCCATTACGGGGAGCATCAGGCCCGCCAGCACCGGGCTTTCCATCCAGTGATGAAGGACGCTGATCTTGTGCACGGGGAGGCCGATCGCTGCGGCCGGCAGCGAGCCAACCACGATCCGGCCGATCATGTGGCGATCGGCGACCAGGAGGCGCACAAGTTGTCGCCAATACATGACGAGGATCGCCAGCAACGTGCCGCCGTGCAACACGATTTCAACGCTCAGCAAATCCTCAAACTGGCCCCCGTAGAGGTGTTCCCAAAGGGCGTCGACCACGACCATATGGCCGTCGGAACTGATCGGCACGAACTCGGTGATTCCCTGCACGACCGCCAAAATCAACAGATGCAGATGCTGTGGATCCATGATGCCCAAGTATAGCTTCCAGGCCACGTCTTAGGTTTTGGGTTTGAGCCGAAACCCGAGGACCGAAGACCCGTGACCTCGCTCACAAGATCCAAACACTTCTGACCGCCTTCCTACCCTTTGAGGATCGCGCACGCTTTGGCATAATGCAGGGCTCACACCGCGATCACCCCGGAGGAAACGATGTTCAAAAGTCTGGATGTCAAGGCGCTCGGTCTTTCGCCGACTCAGAGCGAGACGATCGAGTTGGCACTTTCATTCGGATTTCGATCCGTCGACCTGGACCTCGTTGAATTCGCCGCGGAGGTCGCGGCTTACGGCTTGCCCCGGGCGCGGCGGCTACTCGACAGCGCCAAGTTGAAGGTGGGCACCGTCATGTTACCGCCGGACTGGCAGCGGGAGAAAGATTTCAAGGCGGCGCAAACGAAGTTGAACGAGCTTTGCGGGTTGGCCGCGTTGCTGGGCGCCCGCCGTGCGCTGACGATCATCGACCCGGCCAGCGACGAGCGCCCCTACCATGAGAACTTCGCCTTCTACGGGCAGAGGTTGGGCGAACTCGGCCGGGCGCTGGAGCCACACGGGCTCAAGGTCGGTGTCGGATTCGAGTCGTCATCGGCCGCTCGGCAAGGCAAGCAGTTTGAGTTCGTGCACGATTTCGAGGCGTTGCTGGTGCTCCTGAGCACGGCAGGCGCGGCGAACGTCGGCCTCTGGCTCGACGTCTGGCAGATCTGGGCGTCGGGCGGCTCGCTCGACGAGGCGCGCAAGAAGCTTCGGCGCGGTCAGGTGGTGGCGGTCTCGCTCTCCGACGCAGCCGAGACGGACGACGCCGACCGATACGAGGCCGAATCACGCCGCCTGCCGGGAGAAACGGGCTTGATCGATTCCGCCGCGGTGCTCACTTCGCTCGCCGAGATCGGCTACGACGGGCCTGTCACGCCGGCGCCGGGCCGCAAACTGATTTCCAGCATGCGCCGCGATCAACTCGTCAAGCGGTTGGGCGAAAAACTCGACGCCGCTTGGAAAGCTGCCGGGATTGGTCCGACGGGGAAGCTCGCCGCTTCCGCCAGCCATTGAAGAATGAGCGTTAAGGACCCTTGTCCTCAAGAGAATCCCGCAGCCGTTTCTTCTGGTCTTCGAGTTCCTCTGGGCTTGGACGATCTTTGTAGAGGATGGCATACGTGGGCCGGTCGTCTCGCGTCGCCAAGGCGATGTTGAGATACTCGCGACCCGCCTGATTTGGCAGATCGTAAGTCCGACTCGCGCCGCCCGCGGTGACTCGTCCCCGACCTCCCCCGACCACGACCCCAATGTTCAGGCAGCGGTACGGACCGGGCAGATCGGGCGAAACCAGGATCTCGTAGCCATTACGTAGCGACAGCCCCACGATTTGCTCGAAGCTGCGATAGCTTGGCGGCTGAACTCGTCTTTCATACGTGATCCACGCCCAACAGAGCGCGCCAATCACGATCAGGATCAAAATGCTACGCAGCCGGAACGGAGATACCGGGCGTGGGTAGGTCTTTGTCCGCTTCGCCACATTTTATCGCTGCACGCGGGCCGAGCCGCCCTTGGCCAGCGCCTCCACCTCTTCCAGCTTGGCCATCGTAATGTCGCCGGGGAAGGTCGTCAGCAGTGCCCCGTGCGCCCAGCCGAGCCGGAGGGCCTCTTCGGTGGGACGGCCGTCGAGCAGGCCGTAAATAAAACCGGCCGCAAAGCCGTCTCCGCCGCCAATGCGGCACAATACGTCGAGCTGGCACGTCGGGCTCACAAACGACTGGCCGTCCAGCCAGAGCACGGCCCCCCAGTCGTGTCGGTTCGTTGTATGCACTTCCCGCAACGTGGTCGCCACCAGCTTGATGTTGGGATGTTTTTGGACAACCCGGTCAATGATCTGAAAGAAGACGTTCGGGTCGAGCTGCGACTTGGCCGTCACGTCGGGGCCGGCAATTCCCAACCCTTTTTGTAGATCTTCCTCGTTGCCGACCAGCGCGTCGACGTGGCTCACGATCCGATTGAGCACCTCATGAGCCCGCTTCGTCCCGCCCACCGAGGACCACAGCTTGGCCCGGTAGTTGAGGTCGAACGAAACGATGGCGCCGGCCGCCTTAGCGGCTTGCATCCCCTCGATGATCAGCTCCGAAGTCGTCTCGGACAGGGCGGCGAAGATGCCCCCCGAATGAAACCAGCGCACGCCGCCGCCGAAAATGGCCGGCCAATCAAAATCGCCCGGTTTGAGCAGGGCACCGGCCTCGTTGGCCCGGTTGTAGAAAACGACGGGCGGACGCACTCCCTGGCCGCGGTCGCTGTAGACGGTGGCAATGTTCGGGCCCCGAACGCCATCGTGCTCGAACCATTTGTAGATCGGCGTCACCCCCGTCTCGCGGATCCGCCCCTGCACTAACTCGCCCAGCGGGTACTTGACCATCGCCGTGCAGATGCCGGTCCGTAAGCCGAAGCAATCCGAGAGGTTGGCGGCCACGTTGTACTCGCCGCCCGAAACGTGAATATCGACCGAGCGGGCCTTGCGAAACGGAATCACTCCGGGGTCGAGCCGATGCACGACCGCGCCCAAGGACAGGAAGTCGAAATCGCACTTGTCGTGACGGATTTTCAAGCCGCCCGTGGTGGGAGAAAGAGATTCACCCATCGGTTGTTTTGATGACCTCGATTCGAGAAGGACGCTTCTTAGATTGTCACGGCCGAGAAACCGCCGTCGACGACGATATTCTGCCCCGTCACAAACGAGCTGGCCCGCGGTGAGGCGAGCCACACTGCGGCTCCCGCCAGCTCGTGCGGCTCGCCGAAGCGGGCCATCGGCGTGTGGCCGATGATCTGACCACCCCGCTCAGTATAACTGCCGTCGGCATTGAACAGCAGGGTGCGATTCTGCTCAGCGGGGAAGAACCCGGGGCTGATCGAATTCACGCGGATTCCGCGTCGCGCCCACTCCCGGGCTAGGAATTTTGTGAGGTTGATCACGGCTGCCTTGGCCGCGGAATAGGCCACCACGCGCGACAAGGGAATCATTCCGGCCATCGAGGCAATGTTGATGATGCTGCCGCGGCCCGAGGCCAGCATGGTCTCACCAAAAACCTGGCTGGGCAGGAGCACGCCTCCCGCGAGGTTCAGATCAAACACGCCCCGCCAGGCCTCGAGCGGCAACTGGCAAAAATCGGCGCCGGGGGGCAGGGTTGCGTCGGGACGGTTGCCCCCCGCCGCGTTGATCAACACGCTGACGGTCTTCCAGCGGGAGACGATCGATTCGCGGGCACGCACCAGCGAGTCGCGTTCGGTGGCGTCGGCCGGCTCAAAGACGGCCTCTCCACCGTGCGATTCGATCTCGCGCACGCGGGCGTGTCCCCGATCTTCATTGCGGCCGACGACGGCCACGCGGGCGCCCGCCGAGGCCAGCGCTTCGGCCATTGCCCCGCCGAGCACGCCGGTGCCCCCGACGACCACGGCTGTTTCGTTTTCGAGGTTGAAGAGATCTTCTTTTTGCATGCCTCACCTGTAACGCTCGCTGCACGAACGTCAGGCAAGACTATGCGAAAGGGGGAAGTTATTCAACGGGTGGCTGTCCTATAATTAGCGGCGCGCCGTATGCCGGCTACTTTTGCTCTTCCGGAGCGGCCGCAACTTCGGCGGGCTTAACTGGTTCATCGAGTAGCAGCATGATGAGCGCCTGCTCCATCTCACCCGGTTTGAAGCCGAACGGTCCGCGCCCGCTCTTGAATGCCACCCGTCCGTCACGGTCGATAATGTAGAGCCGATCGGGCATGCCGCTGAAAGCTCGCCCCACGCGGTCGTCGATGTCGTCGACAAGCAGCGGCATGGAGATTTTGAGTGTCTTCGAGCACTGGCCGGCCACGGCCAAACGCTGGCCCGTGTCGGCCGGTTGGTTGATTGGCGTTCCCGCATCGTTTTTGAACGGGCCAGGCCAGGCCCCGTCGCCGGGGTGGGCTTCGCGGACGTAGATCGCCAGAAACTCGGCCCGATCTTCGTAGCGGCGGTGCAACTCTTCGAGGACCCCAAACTGGGATCGGAACGGGCCTCACGTGAAGCTGCCAAAGATCAGCACGATCGGCTTTTTCTGGTAGAGGTTCGACAGCCGGATCCGCCGCTCGTGCCTCTGGTCGTCCAACTCGAAATCGGGTGCGCGGCCGCCGATCGCCGGACCTTCGGGAATCGCCCCCAGTTCGCCCGACACGAAGCCTCGCACGAAGTCGAGGGGCGAGGGATCGTCGTCGGGCTGAGCGGGCTGGGGTGGAAACAGGGCCGCCTGCAAATCGGCCGGGGTGATCGAATCGGCGTCGACCGCGGCCCGCTCGAAGAACTCGCGCCACTCGTCCTTGGTAACGCGACCGTTGCGGTCGGCGTCGATCGGCGAGAACAGCCGTCGTGTTTGTGCCATCTGTTGCACGTAGGGTGACTTCGTCGACCAATCAAAATCGTTGGGCTTGATCTTGCCGTCTTCGTCGCGGTCGAGCTTCGCGAGCAGGTCGCGAACGGTTGGAGGAAACTCGTCGGACGAGATTTCGCCATCGCCATCGGCGTCGTAACGGTCCGCCAGCCACGGCCAGCCATAGCGGCTTTGCCCGTCATGAAACCAGCCTTTGCCAACGTCGGGCGGTTGGCCGTGGGCCAGCGCCCAGAGCATTTCGACGATTTCCACTCGTTGTACGTCCTCGGCAAACTGCCGGAAGCGGCCGGCATACCGCCGCGGATCGTACCACCGCCGGGAACTTTTGTGGTCCTCTTTTGACGGAGTGTCGGCCAGCACACCATGAGCCGAGAGAAGGACCATCACGGCCGCAACCCAAATCCGGAGCGTTTCAGATCTTCTGCACATCGGCATCGTGTTTCGCGTTTGTCGACCTGCTTGCTGCGTACCCAAACGTTCAATCTAGCCTACCTCACGCCGGGTTGTCACGGTAAACGGGTCTTGGGTCTTGGCCGTCCCTATACGGACGGACCCCACGCCCCGAACGCGCGGAGCTGGTACGCAAGAGCCTCGGACGTGCCTTTCAGGAGCGCTGCGCGGGCGGCGTGCTCCGCCAGCCGATGGCGCTGCGACGCCCGAAACCCGCAGCCACCTTCTCCGCCAGTTGGAACGCGGCGGCGGCACACAGCCAGCCGACGGCCGCGCCGCCCAGGACGTCGCTGGGGTAGTGAGCGCTTCCCAGCACCCTCTGCACCGCGACTGCGCCCGCAAAGACGAAGAACAACCGACTGCCCTGCGGGTAGAACGAGGATAGTACCATCGCCAGGCCGACCGCGGTCGCCGTGTGGGCCGAGGGAAAGCTCTGAAAGGCGCTGCCGTTGCGCGCCAGGGGCAACCAGCCGGCGAACGTAGTCCAGACGTCGGCGTGCAGCAAATCCGCCGAGCCCGGCCGCTGGCGAGCGATCAGCAGTTTCAAGAGGTTCGCGCCACAGCCCGCGGCCGCCACAACCGCGATCGAACGCGGCAGCATCTTGCGCCGCGGTCTGTCCAGTGTGTAGACCGTGATCAGCACCACGGCGACCCCCACTCCATGGCCGAACGCTTCCGCCAGACTCATCAGCTCTCGCACGAAGCGCGGATAGGCCCTTCCGGCCGCCCATTGGGCCACCGGCAGGTCGACCGCCAACGCGACCGCCGCCAGCAGCGAGAGCGTCAAGGGCGGAATGAGCCACCCACGCCAGTCCCCGACGAACAGGGCGGGCCTTTCCGGGCGACGTTGTTCGCTCTCGCCCTGCGGCACCACAAGGTCCATTTTCATGGCCTCTTGCATATCAAATCGTGCCGAAGCCCAGAATGGCAAACTGGTGTTGTCGGGATGGCAAGTTCGTCCGTAGACTCCGCCGACCCTCGCCGGCGCATCTCGCCGTCAAGTAGAGGAACTTGGGTTATCTGGAAAAAGATCCGTTCCATGCACACTCCCGTTCGTCAGCAGGCGTTGTTGGTGCTTGCCGCCGCGCTGATTTTTTTTGTGAACCTCGGGGGCGCCCGGTTGTGGGACGACGACGAGCCGAAGAACGCCCAGTGTGCCCGCGAGATGCTAGCGGCAGGCGATTGGGTCGTCCCTCTTTTCAACGGCGGGCTGCGTTACGACAAGCCCGTGCTCGTCTACTGGCTGATGATCTCAGCGTATCAGGTTTTTGGCGACACGGAGTTTGCCGCGCGCTTCTGGTCGGCCGTGGCCGCCATCGGCACGACGCTGGCGACCTACCAACTCGGCCGGACGCTGTTTCATCCGCGGGTGGGCTTCTGGGCGGGCTGGATGTTGGCGACTTCGTTGATGTTCGTCGTCGCGGGCCGCGCCGCGACGCCCGATTCGTTGCTGATGCTGTGCACGACGCTGGCAATGTTGGCCTTCGTGCGGACCACCTGGGGCGCGAACACGACGCTTGCCGGCGCCAACCAGCTTGGCGACTTCCTCCCCCGTACCTGGTCGGGAATGGCGATGGTCTATGCGGCCGTGGGGATGGGCACTTTGGCTAAAGGCCCCGTGGCGGTCGTCCTGCCGGTACTCGCGCTGACGGTTTACCTGGTCTGCCTGCGGCAGGCGCTCGGCCCAACTGTCTCTGGGGTGCGTCGGCTTGGCGGCCTCGTTTCGCCTATCTCCTGGTGCGTGGCGGCCTGGAAACTGCGTCCTTTCACGGCCGCGCTCGTCGTTGCCGTCATCGCCGCGCCGTGGTACGTGGTCGTAGCGATGCGGACCGACGGCGATTGGCTCGCCGGATTTCTTGGCCGCCACAATGTCGGCCGGTATCTGAGCCCCATGGAGAACCACTCCGGCCCTCTGTTCTATTACATCCTGGCCGTGTTGTTCGGGTTCTTCCCCTGGTCCACCTTCTTGCCCCAGGCAGTGGTGCGCGTCGCGCGGCAAATTCGGCAATCCACATCCTGGGCAGCGTACCTCTTTCTTGCTTGCTGGGCGGGCGTGTGGATCGCCTTTTTCTCGTTCTCCGGCACAAAGCTCCCCAGTTACGTCACTCCCGCCTATCCGGCGCTGGCCGTCATGACGGCCGCCTGGGTCGATGGTTGGCTTTCGGAGCCGGCCAAGGTCAATCGCTGGTTGCTCCGCCAAAGCGTGGCGTCACTCGCGATTGCCGGGATTCTGCTGGTCGTCCTGTTGCCCATTGCGGCCCACTATGTTCTGCCGGGCGAGGCCATGCTGGCGGTCGTTGGAGTGCCCCTCATGGTGGGAGGCTTGTTCGCCGTGCGTTGGGTCGTGCGGCAGCCGCCGCGCGCCGCCGCGACGCTGGCGGTGATGTCGCTGGCATTCACCATGTCGTTGTTCGGCTTTGCGGCCGTCCGCGTGAGCCGTCATCAGAATAGCGCCGCACTAATCGAATTGCTCCGTGAAGTCCGGGAGCGGCCGGCGCTGGCTGCTTTCGATTTCACGGTGCCGAGTCTCGTGTACTACTCGCAGGGCCACGTGCCGCAGTTCTGGCAAGCGGAAGAGGCCATCACCTATTTGCAGAGCGAGCCGCAAGCCGTGCTGATCACCTACACACGAGGCTACGACGAGTTGAGGCCACGGCTGCCTTCCGATGTGACGATCCTGGCGAGAGGGCAGCGATTCCTCCGCAAAAGTGAAGTGATCATCCTGGGTCGCGTTGATGAGGTTTCGCGTCGGACTACCGCCGCATCGTTTAACCGGTAGCCAACAGTACCCCTAGGCGAGTTTGACGTTCGCGGGCGCCGTTGGCGACCCGTTAAGCAACAAAGCGGCCTGGGCGTCATTCACACAGAGTTACTCTCGCGACATTCCCATTATCGGCCTGAGATCTATGACCGTTTCCATCGTCGTCCCCGTTTACAACGAGTTAGAGAACGTCGGTCCGCTCTACAAGTCTCTGTCTAGCGTCTGTCGCTCGCTCGGACGCCCCTACGAGATGGTGCTTGTCGACGACGGTTCGACAGACGGGTCGTCGTCGGCTTTGGACGACCTGGCCGACCGTGACCCGGCCGTGAAAGTGATCCACTTTCGCCGCAATTTCGGTCAGACGGCGGCGCTGAACGCCGGCCTGCACAGTGCCATAGGTGACGTCATCGTGGCCCTCGATGCCGACCTGCAAAACGAGCCGGCCGACATTCCGCTCTTACTGGCCACACTCGACGAAGGTTTCGATCTGGTTCACGGCTGGCGCAAAGAGCGGCACGACGCGATGCTCAGCCGAAAGCTCCCGTCAAAGATCGCCAACTGGCTCATTTCGCGTTCGACCGGATTTCCGGTTCACGATCTGGGCTGCACGTTGAAAGCGATGCGGCGCGAGATCGCCCAGGATTTACAACTCTACGGCGAAATGCACCGCTTCATCCCCATCCTTGCCCACTGGCGTGGGGCACGCTGCGCCGAGATTGTCACGCGACATCATCCCCGCCGGTTCGGTACGTCGAAGTACGGCATTTCGCGCACCTTGCGGGTGTTGCTCGACCTGATCACGGTCAAATACATGATCCGCTACGAGACGAGCCCCATGAAGCTTTTTGGCGGGCTTGGCCTGTTGAGCCTGGCCACCGGCGGGCTGGCAGGGCTGGCGACGGCGGTCATGAAATGGGCTGGCGACGTCGACATGACGGGCAATCCGCTGCTGTTGTTGACCGTATTTGCCACGCTCGCCGGTTTGCAATTCTTCGTGCTCGGAATGTTGGGCGAAGTCTGCGTGCGCACGTATTACGAGTGCCAGGGAAAGCAGCCCTATTCGATCCGCTCGACGCGAAATCTCGGAGAGTGGCCTCAATCCCAACCCCTCTCCGCCACGGGGCACACCCGTGCGGCCTGACTCTGGCGCAAGCTTCGCCTCGCCGTAACTGGCCGGTTGCAAAAACTCTCCAGCCTGCCTGCATTTACGTCCGCTTTTGCGGCCTATGGCGATTGTGCCGCAAATTACTGATGCACCGCCAGTAACGAGGACGATAGGTGCCTAAGACGCCGCCTGATTGGGCTGCGCTGGCGAAAGTCTGGCCGGGGAAAGGATCTTAGTCGTATGCGCTCAGAGTCGTTTTTGGGCCATCCTGGGGAACGTGTCCGAAAGAAGCGCCGCCGATCGAAGGTGCTGGCAAGTTCAGCCGCGGTCGGTACGGCGCACCGCTTCGAGAGCCTTGAAGATCGCAGCCTCCTTTCGGCGACCTACCTGCCGATCAATCCCAGCGGTTCGGCCAATCCGTCGAACATGGCCGCACTGGGAGGCCAAGTCCTGTTCGCCGCCAACGACGGCACGACGGGCGTCGAACTGTGGAAAAGCGATGGCACGATCTCCGGCACCACGCTCGTAGAAGACATTTATCCGGGCTCGACGATCGTCGGCTCCATATCGACGCCGAACAGCTCATATCCAACCGACCTGGTCGCCGTCGGGGGATACGTTTACTTCGCCGCGAATGACGGCACGGACGGAGTGCAGCTCTGGCGCAGTGACGGGACGACGGCCGGCACGGTGATGATCACCGATACGAACGTGTCGGGGGGCGGCATGAATCCTGCCGACCTGACGAACGTCAACGGCAGGCTCTATTTCACGGCCGACGACGGGACGGACGGCAGCCAGGTCTGGACCTCCGACGGGACGACGGCCGGCACGACGATGGTCACGAACCTGCAGCCGACCTCCGGCGCCGCGGACCCCTCGCAGCTTACGACAGTCGGGACGTCGCTTTTCTTCACGGCGACTGCGTCAACCGGCGTGCAACTTTACGCGATCAACGCCGTCGGCACCGCGAACCAGCAGATCCTTGCTGTGACCAGCGCCAGTGGTGGCGTGTCGCCGACCAACCTGACGAACGTCAACGGCACGCTCTTCTTCACCGGTTACGATACGACTCACGGCAACCAACTCTGGAGGAGCAACGGCTCGACGGCGACCACCGGCATCGTCGCCATCATTGGTCCGGGCACGGTCAGCGCCAACCCGTCCTATTTGACAAACGTCAACGGCACGCTCTTTTTCGCGGCCAACGACGTAACTCACGGCGTTGAGCTCTGGAAGAGCGACGGCACCTCTCTCGGCACCACGATGGTGGCCGACATCAACACCACCTCGACCGGCGCCAGCTCCAACCCCGCTGACCTGATCAACGTCAACGGCGAACTGTACTTTCGCGCCACCGACGGTGTCCACGGCGCGCAACTCTGGAAGAGCGATGGTACCACGGCCGGCACGGTCATGGTCGCCGCAATCAATTCCGGCAGCGTCGGCTCAACGCCCGCTAACCTGACGACGGCCAACGGCTACGTGTTCTTTACGGCCAACGATGGCGTCCACGGTTTCGAGCTGTGGCAGAGTGACGGTACCTCCGCGGGCACCACCTTGCTCGCCGACATCTACCCTGGGCCGCCGAGCTCGAACCCGTCCGACCTGACCATTGCCGGCAGCAACCTCTTCTCAGCGGCCAATGACGGCACCCACGGCGTTTCGCTCTACGCGGCACCAGTTCCGGCTCCGCTGCCGACGGTTCAGAACACAACCTGGGCGTTCACGCCCGGCGCGCCCCTGACAGTCAGCGCGCCCGGAGTTCTCACCGGAGCCACCGTTTACCAGGGGGGCACCCTCACGGCCGTGCTGGTCACTTCCCCGTCACACGGAGCGTTGACGCTCAATAGCGACGGTTCGTTCACTTACACCCCCGACGCCGGTTTCGACGGCAAAGACACCTTCACCATCAACGCATCGGACGGAAGCAGCATGGCCGCTCAGGCTGCGACCGTGACGGTCGAAAGCCTCGATTTCCGCTGGGTATCAAACCTCTATGTCGACATCTTGGGGCGAGCCGCCGGTGCGACAAGCGATGCCGAAATCAATTATTGGGTCGGCCAACTCGCGTCCGGCGCCACCCGCCCGCAAATCGCCAACGACTTCCTGACCTCGGCCGAATACTTCACACAGCTTGTGAACGGGTATTTCGAGCAGTTTTTGCAGCGGGCGGCCGACCCGGTGGCCCTGGCCTACTTTGTCGGTGAGCTGGAGGCGGGGGTAACCTCGTACACGGTCGAGGCGCAAATCCTCAACTCAGACGAATTCATGACGCGCTCGGGCAGCGTGAACGGCTTCGTCTCCAACCTTTACAACGACCTTCTCAACCGATTGCCGTCGGACAGTGAATTCAGTTATTGGGTCGGCCAGATGAACAACGGCCTCTCCGCGGCGTCGGTCATCGCCCAATTTCTGGGCTCGTCGGAGTATTTCGCGATTCAGATCAACTCCCTGTATGAACAGTTCCTGAATCGGGCGGCTGACCCGGCTGCCATGACTTACTGGTTGGCTCAGTTCCACAACGGCGCTACGCCCCAAACGCTTGAGGCAGTCCTGGCCTCGAGCGCGGAATTCTATAACAGCTAAGCTGACCAAAGATTCCTATGAGAGTAGCGGTCGCCGGGCTGCCAGGTGGAACGAGCCCGGGCCAGGCCGTGCTGAGCCATTGATGCCCCAAACTCGAAGCCGTAACGTGAACGAATGGCTCACGCCGCTGGGAAAAATGACGGCCTTCTATATCCCGGCGCACAAACTGGATGCCCCGACGGCCGGCCAAACACCCACCCCCCGGGCTACGATCCACCAGTTTCTGGTCGAGCACTTTCTTGCGTATACGCACGCCCCGTCTTTGGTAAAGGGGTTTTGGGTAGATGAACGCGGGCAGCTCGTACACGACGTGCTTGAACGCTTTGAAGTCTCGTTCGGAAAGGAGCGCGATTTTAGGCGGCTTGTATCATTCTTGCGACATATCGGCGCTAGTTTGGGTGAAGCAAGCATTTATCTCACGCGCGGTAACGAGAGTTTTCTTGTGCATCGGGAGTGACAGTCGCCACGGCACGCGATATGCTCTGGGGGTGTCACGGCGGACGCCGCGTGCCAAAATCGGGGGGCCCGCCCAGAGAACGCAGGTGCGAGGAGGACACGCTTATGTCGTTGAGCAACCGAGTCGAGTTCATTGGCGGCCCCTACGACGGGCATCGGCAGATGGTTCCCGCTCCCGAGGCGCTCGCCGACACCGTGGCCCTGCCGGTTAACCGCAACATCTTCCGTATGCTTTCGGGTTTGCCGGCCGCGGGGGACGCGCGCACCACCAGCATTGCCATCTACGAGCTGGATGAGATCGACGGCTCAGCCCGTTATTACTTTCTGGGTACGACTTCCCCTGCGGAGCCGTTCGCCCAGACGTAACCCGCAGTTCAGAATTGGCCTTGAGCGGCCATCTCGTATAACCGGGAGCCAGTTGCGCCCACGAGGTTGACTGGCCGACCGGTCCGCGGCTAACGGCTCGACTAAACGCCGGCGCAAACCGCGGCACCGCAGCGAAGACTGGAAGTCCCTTAGCCACGAGCGCCGATAGGTTTGCCGCAAGGCAGCCGCCTCTATAAAATGGCACCGTAGTCCGGTTGGCCGGCCCCGTTCGCCGGCGATTCGTTTGAAGCCAAGGATCTGCGTTGTCTACCGCCCCCAAACAGAGAAGCCTCGGCGATGTTCTGCAGGAGTTCAGTCATCATCGCCGCCTGATGCAGGAGGAACTGCAAAAGGTGATCGTGGGGCAAGACGACGTGATCGAGCAGCTCTTCGCGGCGGTTTTCACGAGGGGCCACTGTCTGCTCGAAGGGGTACCCGGACTGGCGAAAACGCTCATGGTGAGCACGCTGGCGAGGATCCTCGACGTCACGTTCAAGCGTATCCAGTTCACGCCCGACCTGATGCCCTCCGACATCACGGGGACGAACGTGCTGGAAGAAGACGAACACGGCAAACGCAGCTTTCGTTTCGTCGAAGGCCCGGTCTTTACCAACATCCTGCTGGCCGACGAGATCAACCGCACTCCCCCCAAGACGCAAGCGGCCCTCCTGCAGGCGATGCAGGAACGCGAGGTATCGGTTGGGCAGCAGACGTTCAACCTGCCGGATCCGTTCTTTACCATCGCCACGCAGAACCCGATCGAGCAGGAAGGAACTTATCCGCTGCCCGAGGCGCAGCTCGACCGCTTCATGTTCAACATCAAGGTGAACTACCCTTCGCTGGCCGACGAGGAGCGGATTCTATCGACGACGACACGGGGTGAGCGACCCGAAGTGCGCAAGGTCCTGTCCGGGCGCGCGATCCTCAACTTGCAGAAGCTGGTGGGTTCGGTTGCGGTGAGCGAGTACATCATCAAGTACGTGGCTCGCCTGGTTCGGGCCACGCGGCCTCGCGACGAGTCGGCCCCGACGTTCGTGCGCGAGCTGGTTGACTGGGGCGCCGGCCCGCGGGCCGGGCAGTTTTTGATTCACGGCGGCAAGGCCTTGGCCGCCATGGAGGGCCGCTTTTCCGTGGCCATCGACGACATCAAGAAAGTCGCCGTCCCTGTGCTTCGCCATCGCATCAGTACCAATTTCCAGGCGCAAGCCGAGGGGATGACCAACGACGGCATTATCGACCGCTTGCTGCAAGAACTGCCGACGCCCGAGATCCCGAAGTTTGAGAAATAGCTCGGGTTTAGGGTGACACAAAAACCTCACCCGGAGGGAGACGGGAGGGGGCAGGGCTAGTTTGTCGCCAGTTTGGCTGGGTCGACGACAACGTGACGGATGCGCTTTCGGTTCCAGGTATACGTGATGTGGACCAGCCCGTCGGCCGTCTGAATGACTGCTGGGTAGCTATATTCCCCCGGCTCGTTTTCCAGCACGAGCGCGCCTTTCCAGTCGCTTCCGTCCGACGACAATGCCACGTTCAACGGCGATCGGCCTTGCCGCGTGTGGTTGTAGACCACGAGGTGCCGGCCATCCCGCAAGGTCACCGCGTCGATGCCCGAATTCGGATTGGGCAGCGTGGTGGCGGTCATTTTGCCCCACGTCTTGCCGCCGTCGTCGCTGAAGATCTGGAACACACTCCCCTGGCGGGTCCGGCCGAGCGCTTGGAGCCTGCTCCCGGGGTGGACCAGGATGGAGGGCTGGATGGCGCTGAATTCGATACCGTCGTTGACCGGTCCGGTCTGCGCCCAGGTCGTCCCAAGGTCGCCTGTTCGCTCGAAATGGATCTGCCATTTGCTCGGCTTCTCTGGCGTTTCGTTGCTCGACGGACAGAGCAGAACGCCGCCAGCCAGCTCGATCGGTTTGTTCTTGATCGGGCCAAGGATGCCGTCAGGCAGGCGGCGAGGCTTCGACCAACTCTGTCCGCCGTCGGCCGAGGTCGTCAGCATCCCCCACCAGGTGCTCGGCGAGGGACCAACCTTGTAGAAGAGCAGGAGGTCTCCTTTCGACGGCTGAAAAAGGACTGGGTTCCAGGTGGGGTAGCGGGCGCTCTTGCCATCCGGCATGGCGCGCTGGACGCCGTTGGCCACCTCGACCGGCTCGGTCCACTTTCCGTTCAACCGACGCGACAACCAGATGCCCACATCGGGCGCTTTCTCTTCCGTTCCTCCGAACCAGGCGGCGATGAGCGTTCCCTGCGTTTCCGCGATCGTCGAAGCGTGGCATTCAGGGAACGGCGCCGTTTCGTAGATGAATTCGCGCAGCACAACGCCGGGTTGAGCACCCAGATTTTTGGGCTCGTCTTGCGCTCCAAGAAACGCGGCGATAATCGGCAGGGCAAGGCCGAAAGCGGATGTCATGTGGTTACTCCTCGGGAGGAAGGACGACGAGCGAAGCATACAGGGCCGTTTTGCCGCTCACGAGGACCTCGACGCCCGTGCCGTCGAAATTGGCCTGGCTGATTTTGCCCGTTTCCGTCCAGTACAGCTTGCGGTTCTCGGCGTCGAGTGCTAGGCCGTCGGCTCCTTGCAGGCCGCTGACCACCTGTGCGTCATTCTTGCCGTTGAGGCCGACGCGATGGATCGACCCGGCCGCCATATCGATCCAGAAAAGTTGCTCCCCTTCCACGTCGATGGCCAGCCCGAACACAACGGCTCCCGGAGCCGCAAGAACCAGTTCTTGGTTGGAACCGTCGAGATCAGCCCGATGAATGCCGTCGCCCTCAGTCGATCCCCAGTATATCTTGCCGTGCTTCGTGTCGATCGCCAGCTCGTCGGGACTTTGCACGCCGGTGATCAGATCACGCTTTTGGCTACCGTCGACGCTGATCTCGATGATCTTATCGTCACCTGGGTTGGTCACGTAGAGCTTGCCGGTCCTGGCGTCGAGCACCAGGTCACCCGTCCAACTCAGGTCGCCGGCAAGCTGCATGACGTTGCCACCCTCAAGATCGGCCGAGTGCACCGTATCGGGCTTATCGGGGACATTCGAGACGGTGAAGTACAGCTTGCTCCCTTCCTGATCGACGGCCAGGCCATCGACATTCTTCATCGGAACGAGCAGCTTGATTTCGCTCCCGTCGCGGGCTGCGCGATAGACGCCCTCGTCGCGGTGAGTCCAATACACCCAGCCGAGCGTCGCTCCGGCCGAGTCGTCGGCCGCCAAGAAGTCGGCAGACGACAGAGCAGCACAGAATGCGACTAGCGCACAGCGGATGCCTCGGGCCGTGGCTACGTACCGAGCGCCTCTCGGGATTGGAATCAGAACAGTCAACGGCACCTGCCAGGCTTGCTTACTTCGGCTCGCCAGCCTCTTTAGGTTTGATATGCCAGGCGTTCAAGGCGCTGCCGGTTGCAGCGACGAGCAGGGGCTTTCCGTCGGAGTCGACCCAGGCGACTTGCGGTGTCATACCCTGGTGTGAGACCGCTCCGATCATCTCCCCGGTACGGACGTCGATCACACAGACGAGGCCGCCTCGGCAACCGAGGGCCGCCCAAGTTGCGCCTGGTGCGATGGCCAGCGAGTCGCAATGTTTGGCGCTGTCAGGCAAGTCGGCGTGCCATAAGGAATCACCCTTTCCGTTCAGCGCGGTCATTTGTACCTTCCCCAGGCCACCACCGACGACGAACGCAAAGTCGCCTGATTCGCCCGGCAGGCGAAACACCCGAACCATGTTCGCGTAGATGCCTGGATCGAGCGTGTTTACATCCTCCCCTTTGGCATCAAACACGTGGACTTTGCCGGCGGCCGATGTGGTGATAACCTCCAGCACTCCGTCGCCGTCGAGATCACCCGCAGTCACGTGCCACACGTTGCCGATCGACGTTTTTTCCCAGCGCTGCTTCCCTTCGCTGTCGAAAACGTGCAGGCCGGTCCCCCCGTTGTAGCCGACGATCACTTCGTCCTTGCCGTCGCTGTCGAGATCCGCAGCCCAAACGTCGTCGATACCTTGGCCGCGCGACGGCGACCAGAGCTTGTCGCCCTTGTCGCTTAAGGCAACCAGGTCTCCCGCCCAGACGTCGAAGACCAGGAGTTCGCCTGGGTCCTTGCCTGATAGTCGGGCGCACCGCACCAGCCTGCCGCCCGACGCCAATTTGACCGACCCGCCCTTTTCACCGGACGTCGAAAACATGTCGGCCGTTTGCCTTTGCACGGCGATAATCGTTTTTTGGTCGGGGCCCACGGCCAGGCCCGTGTAAGAGCCGGGCTGCGACCAGCACTCTTCCAGACCTTCGGTTGGCAAAGCGGCGTCTTCCGTTTTGCGGGCGCGCTGCGCCTCGGCGGCCAGATCTTTCCCGGCCAACACGGCATCGAGCTCCTTCTTGAGTTTGTCGCCGATGTCGGGACTGAAACCTACGTGGACGCTTTGCACCACCCCCGCCTTGTCGATCAAGACCAACGTGGGAATGCCCTCCACGCCGTAAGCGTTACCGGCCTCATTTTCCGAATCGAGACTCACGGTGACATTCAGCTTCTTCTCCTCCAGGAACTCGCGGATTGTGTCGCTCTCTTCCCCCTGGTTCACGCAGTAAAGGGCCACCCCTTTCTCCCGATACTCATCAGCCACCTTGGCCACCAGCGGCATCTCACGCACGCAAGGCCCGCACCAGGTCGCCCAGAAGTCGAGGATCACAATCTTCTCGCCTTTCTGCTCCTTCAAGCTGAAGTGGCCGCCGTCGAGCAGTTCCTGCTCCACGTCGGGAGCTGGCTTGCCGAGAAGGGGCGAAACCTCCGGTTCCTCCCCCGCTCCGCCGGCGAAAAGGTTGTCGACCTTCTTGGCACCTTCCGGCGGCCTAAAAGCGAAAGCTTCGGGAGCGGCCGGTTTGTCGAACCGCCAGTTCTTGTAGTTCTGGAGGAGCGAAAACTGGGCGGTTTTAAGCTGCTCGTCGTTGAGTCCACCGTCGGCGAGCGATTTCTTCATGTCGAAGGCGGCTTGCAGCACAGTTCCCAGTGGAACTGGTCCTGCTCGAACTTGAGGTGGTGAGCCTCGGTATCGCCGATTTTTTCACGGCCGGCGTAATCGTCCTTGGTCACGCCGTCCATCAGCGTTTTGTAGGGATCATCGCTGAACACGTCCAACAGTGGCCCGCGTCCCGCCATGCCTCCCATGACCAGGGGATTCGTCAACAACTCGTCGAGCGATTTCGGCGCCTCGCCTTGCGTATATTGTTTGAGCAGCGGAATGCTGACCGAGAGTTTGTCACCATCGCAAACCACGTCCATACCGGCCGCCGCTCCCTTTTGCCGCATGGCCAGGCGGTTGGGACGTTCGGCGCTGATTTTCGCTTGCGATTCCAGTGTGTTCTTGGCCCCGCCAAGACTGATCGACGTCTTCTGGCTGAAATCGACTTCAAAGCTCTTCTTCTGCCGGTAGAACGTCGCAACCCGTTTGAGCACCGCCTTGGCGTCGGCCAGTTTGTCGGCGGAAGCCGGCTTACCCGACTTGGGCGCCGCCACGGCCGTTGATGGAAAATGGTCGACTGCCAGTGTAGCCAGTAGTGCCAGCAGAGCGCTGAATCGCATGACGTACCTCCTAGAAGTGCATGATTGCCTGAAGCACGTGCCCGCTGCCGAGTAGGGTCAGCAGAACCGAAATGAAAGAGAGAATCAAGCTTTGTCGGCTCGACCTCGCGGCTGGCCTCATTCTTGAGGCTTGAGAGAGCTTTATGGCTCTCCACCGGGCGAGCCTGGCGACTCGGCGTGCAGGATGTCGATGAGGCGCTGTAGGATCCGGGCTAGATGTTTGCGGTCGGCGGCTGAGAGCTTCTGAAAAATGGACGCGATCACGGCGTGGTTCGCCATCGCGCTTTCCTTGCAGACCTGCATGCCGTTGGCGGTCAGGCGGATCAGGGTGGCCCGACGGTCTTCTGGATGTTGTTCGCGAACCACGAGGCGTTCTGCTTCGAGACCGTCAACCAGCTTCGTGACGTTGCGGGGAGTGACGCCGAGTTCCGTGCCAATTTCTGACATTTTGCAGGAACCGCGGCATTGCAGGACCATGAGCAGGCGAGCCCGGGCAGGGGTCGTGCCGGCGCGTCCGACTTCCGCAAAGAGTTTGCGCGTATACGCTTTGCCGAACTCCGTCATTAATAGGGCGATTTCCTCAGGTGATGCCATAAGCCGAAGTCTAATCGTTGCCGGCTGGCAAATCGAGGTTGACGAAAAATAAAGTACCGGTCTATATTATACTGGTATATTAATGCTGTGTGTTGTGAAAATACTAGGTTCTCAGGAGCGCGCCATGAGCGACGAAACAAAGTCTGCGGAATTCGGCTCCAGCCCGTCCCCGGCGATTGCCAAAACAACCTGGCCCGCAGTGAGGCTCTGGCCGGGCGCCGTCCTTGTCGCCGCCTTGTGGGCGGTACGAATCTGGGGCGAGACTGGCGAAGCATCGCGCGAGAAATTCTTCTTCGCGTTTCTGATTGCGCCGCTGGTTGCCACGGTCGGTCTGCTGTTGTGGTGGCTGTTCTTCAGCCGCGTTCGCTGGCGTGACCGGGCGCTGATTATCGGAGTTTTCGCGGCGCTGGCTGCTGCGGCCGTCGCCATCTGCGGCGAGGACTTTCCGTTGATGGCGCTGATTCTTTACGCCCTGCCTGTCGTTGTTTCTGCCTGGGTCGGTTGGCTGATCGTGAGCCCGTGGATGGCGTGGCCGCTGCGCAGGTCGCTGCTGATCGGATCGCTGATGCTGGCATTCGGCGTGTTCACGCTGCTGCGAGTTGACGGCATGGATGGCGCGTTCCGCGGCACGTTCAACTGGCGCTGGACGCCCACGCCTGAAGAAAGACTGTTGGCCGAGTTCAGCCAGACCCCGAAACCGGCGTCGCCAGCGGTCGCCGAGAACGTCGACGAAGTGATCGAACTCGAGCCCGGCGACTGGCCGGGCTTTCGAGGCGCAAACCGCGATGGCCGAGTGAGCGGGGTGGCGATTGCCACGGACTGGAAACAGACGCCACCGAAGAAGCTCTGGAGCCGCAAGATTGGGCCGGGGTGGTCTTCGTTTGCGGTCGTCGGAAAGCGGCTTTTCACCCAGGAGCAGCGAGGCGATCAGGAACTGGTGGTCTGCTACGATGCCGACACGGGCGACGAGCGCTGGCAGCATGCGGAACAGACGCGATTCACGGAAGTGGTTGCGGGGCCGGGGCCGCGAGGAACGCCGCAATTCCATGCCGGGAAGCTCTACGCCCAAGGCGCCAACGGAACGCTGAGTTGCCTGGCGGCGGCTACCGGACAGGTCGCCTGGACGCAGAATATTGCGAAGGACTCCGACGCGAAAGTTCCACAGTGGGGCTTCTCCGCTTCGCCGCTGGTGGCCCATGGCCTTGTGACGGTCTTTGCAGGAGGACCGTCTGGCAAGAGCGTGCTGGCCTACGATGCTGAAACCGGAAAATTGGTCTGGGCGGCGGGCGAAGGGACGCACAGCTACGCTTCGACGCAGGCGGCGACTCTGGGAGACGTCGAGCAGATCTTGATGGCCACCGATACCGGACTCATGTCGATGGATCCGGAATCCGGGAAGGCGCTTTGGGTGCACGAGTGGAAGACGGATGACGTTGCGCGGATCGTACAACCGGCGATACTCAATGAGACGGACATCCTGATCGGCACGGGGATGGGCGTTGGAACAAGGCGGATTCGGGTGGCCCACGACGGGGGCAAGTGGCCAATCGAGGAAGTTTGGACCAGCAAGCAGTTCAAGCCGTATTACAACGACTTCGTGGTGCACGGCGACCAGATCTATGGGTTCGACGGCCCGATCTTTCTCTGCTTCGACACTCAGCAGAGCAAGGTCCGCTGGCGGGCACGCGGGTACGGCAACGGGCAGGTGCTGCTGCTGGCAGACCAGGGAGTGTTGCTGGTGCTCACCGAGACGGGGGAAGTGGCACTGGTGGAGGCCCAACCAACGAAACACGTGGAGTTGAGCCGGATTGAGGCCATCTCCGGCAAGACCTGGAATCATCCTGTGATCGCGCACGGGCGGCTGTATGTGCGCAATGGCGAGGAGATGGCCTGTTTCCAGTTGCCAGTGGAAGCCCAGGCGGAGTCGGCCGAGTAAAACCGTCAAGGCTCTCGAAGGTCCCCGGCGGCTCACAATGTGCGTACCGCCTGCTGGTGCTCGTCACCTTTACATGGGGTTGGCACCGACGGTCAGCATGGCGCCGGGCCACCTCAGCCGCTCGATGACTGCGGCCGGGTATCGCCAGCGCTCTGTGTCTGGGGTCGTGATTTGGATGACGACGCCGCGTTCGGCGGCCATGGCCACAGCTTGCGGGACGTCGAGAAAGCGCAGCACGTTTAACAGGTCGGGACCGTCGGCGTGACTAGTCGGTGGATCAAAGAGCGTCAACGACGTGGGGGCCGGCTCGAAAAGCGTGGCGTAGAGGGCTGGAACGCTCATCGACGCGCCTGCGTGGATGTCGATCTGGGCTTTGTCGGGACTGCTCTTCGCCGGGTCTTGTCGAGCAAAGGCGGTGGAAGGCAGCGAGCGGACCGCCTGCAGGGCACGACGGACGTCCCAGATTTGCATGCCCGCCAAGGTTTGTCCGAGGAGCATAAAGCGGCGGCGGTTCTGGGTTTGCTTTTTCTCCTCAGGGTTCCAGGCAGTCGCGCCCGTGCCGCGTGGAAAGAAAACGGCCGACACGGTGTCCTGCGGAAGGTCGGCGCCGGCGGCCTCCACGGAAACTTCCGGTAGGCCGAGGACCTGCGGGCGGTCGGCAAACATGTCGCGCAGGCGTGCGACGGTCGCCCGTCCCACGGTGTCATCGACGCCGATTGAGAACCGAATGCGCGTCGCCTCCTTGAGTCGCGCGTCGTGATAGAGATACAGACGCAGCCGCACGCCTGGCTGGCTATCGAACTCGCAGACTCGTGCAACGCCTCCCTTTTGTTCGATTGAGGCAACCTCAGCGACGTTGAAAGGGCCGGGCTCGTCGGGCCAACCGCGAAAACACTTCTCGGCCAGCGCCGTCATCCAGGCGTCTCGCCAGCCCGCCCATTGCTGCTGGCTCTCCGGCAGTCGCGGGGATGCCGCAAGAGACGCAAAGTCTTCCTGGATGCGGGTGTTGATCTGATCGCTCGGCAGACCGTCGCGAAAGACCTGCAGCTCTTCCGGCGCGAAGTACGCGATGCCCGTCTGTTCGACCCGCGCTTCCGCGTCCTCTTTCAAGAAGCGATTGAACCAACGAGAGACGGCTACTTGCAGTTCCTGAGTGTCCTGATGGCCGCCCGGACTGATTTGCAGCCCAAGTCTCTCGTCGGCGCCGTGGAGCCGATAGATGTTACGGACTTTGGCGTGCAGCCGCTCCACGCCGTCGAGCGGAAAGATGGGATCGCTGTCCGTATTGGCGATGAGCAGCGCCCGCGGGGCGATTAGAGCGGCCACCTCGGGGTAGTCCCAACGATACGTGTTGACCATGAACATGCAGTCGCAATGCCCTTCGACGCAACCGTCGACCACGTGGTTCTCCAGGTCGGTGATGCCGGCCACCGGGGCGGCGGCCTTCACTCGTTCGTCGAGTGCCGCGGCCCACCAGGAGTAGGCGCCTCCGCCAGAGCGGCCCGTGACGCCCAGCCGCTCGCGGTCGACCTCGGGCCGCGACTGCAGATAGTCGAGCGCCCGCACGCAGTTCCAGGCTTCGACGCCGGCCGGAGTGTAGCCGCGAGCGTTCCACCACCACATTCTTTCACGGTAGGTGCCGTGATGCAGGCCCTCGATCTCGCCGAGTTGCAGCGTGTCGATCACCAGGCACACATAGCCGTTTCGGGCGAACCAGCCGGCGTGGTGCTGGTAGTGGACCTTGTTGCCGTAACTGACACCGTTTTTCTTCACCTGGGCGTGACCGCACACATACAGGACCGCCGGGGCCGGCTTATCGAGGCCTTTGGGAACGTACAGGTTGCCGGTAACGTACAGACCAGGCCGCGACTGGAAGTGCAGGTTCTCAACCGTAAACCAGTCGGTCTCATGCTTGCCGGTGACGGCTGCCCGCAAGTCGCTGCGCTCGGGCGGCGGGTCAAGGCCGAGCATTTCCGCGAGCTGCCGGCGAAGTCCCGCACGGCGGCTTGTCCAATCCTCAAGCGAGTGCACATCGGCGAGGCAACGCTTGGCAAGCCCTCTTGTTTCCGTGCGGAAATAATCGGCGAGCATGCGGTCGCCATCAGCCTGGCCGGCAAGCGGAAGGACAAGAGCCAGGAGGAAGGTAGCATTCATCGGTGCGTAGCCTTGTAGCGATCCTCTTCGCGGCCCGCGCTCACGACCGCGGCGCACGACCTCATTCCCAGCACGGGTCGTCGCCTGATGGCGGACTATAAGCCAAACGTCCGACCCAAACAACGCGCCACGCGCTTAGGCGCTAATTGCCCCCTGTCGAGAAGCTCGGACCTGCCGACCTCCTCCGCCGCGAAGCCTCGCCGTGATCGCGTCCAAGGCTGCCGAGCCCCGCCGAGGTGTCTGGCAAATAACTCTGGCGCGCTGGCTGCACAAGCTGTAGAACATGGGGAAGGAGTGTTCTGTGTTCTTTCGGCAGAATGGAGCGAGCCATGGATTCGAGTTCTTCGAGGGTGGATCGTGCGGCCTTGCGAGAGCGGTTGTTGGCGGAGTTCTTACGGACGGTGGACGACG